>CAZOLL010000019.1:0-19047 GCA_964580365.1 uncultured Phycisphaeraceae bacterium | reverse complement strand
CCTCGGAGATCGCGTACATGACGACGAAGAACGCGAAGAGGAGCGTGATGAAGTCCGCGTAGGACACGAGCCAGCGCTCGTGGTTGACGTGCTCCTCTTGCTTCTTCTTGCGTCCCATGCCGCTCGGCCGAGCCCGGCATCACGCCGGCGCCGGCGCGCCTTCCGCTTCCGCGGGCTTCTCCTTCTCGGGTTCGCCGATCAGGACGTTCAGAGCCTGCTCGAGCGCGGAAGTCGGCTGGCCGTCGGCCATGCCTGCGACGCCCTCGATCACCACCGCGGCGACCGACTCCTCGGTGCGCATGCGCGCCTTCAGCTTGGCGGCGAGCGGGAGGCAGATCAGGTTGGCGAAACCGACGCCGTACACCGTGGCGACGAAGGCGACCGCGATGCCGCCGCCGAGCTTGGACGGATCGTCGAGCGAATGCATGACGTGGATGAGGCCGAGCACCGCTCCGAGGATGCCGACCGTCGGCGCGTAGCCGCCGGCCGCCTCGTAGACGCGCGCCGCGTCGTGGTAGCGCTCGCCGTCCTTCTCGGACGCGAGCTCGAGGCGAGAGCGGACTTCCGCGGCCGTCACGCCGTCGATGAGGAAGCCGATTCCCCTCCGAAGGAGCGGGTGCTTCAGCTCGGGCAGGCGCTGTTCCAGGACGAGCATTCCGTCGCGGCGGGCGACGCGCGACAGTTCCAGGATCTCCTTCGCGAGCCCCTGCAGGTCGTGGTGCGGCGCTTTGAAGACCTGGCCCGTCAGGGCCTTCGCGGCGGCGACCTCGTGCGAGCTGCTCGAGAGGAGCACGGCGCCGATGGTCCCGCCGAACACGATCGCGGCCGCCGTCGGCACCATGATCGATTCGATGGGCAAGCCTTCGAGCGCGGCGCCGCCGAGCAGCGCCATGATGCCGAGGATCGCACCGACGAGTGAGAGGATGTCCAAACCGCACCTCGGGACAGAATCGTCCCCGCGGTTGTCGTCGCGACCCGGCCTCCGACTGAAGTCGGATCCGCCGAAATCCGGCGGCCGCGATCCGCCTCGAACTCCGTCTCTCAAGTGGTCCGGGAATTCGGCGAACAACAGAGCCGATGCGCTTGCTCGAAGCGCCTCCGGAAAAAGCAGCGCCGACTCGCTGCGGTGAAGACAGGAAGACCAAATGGCCCTCCGCATCAACAGCAACACGTCGTCGCTGAACGCGCAGACGAACTTGTCCGCGGTGACGAACCGCGTTCAGCTCAACTTCAAGCACTTGTCCTCCGGTCTGCGAATCGCCACCGCGGCGGACGACGCCGCCGGCCTCGCGATCTCCGAACGTCTGCGCAGCCAGATCCGCGCCTACGGTCAGGCTTCTCGCAACGCGAACGACGGCATCTCGCTGATCCAGACCGCGGAGTCGGGCCTGAACGAGGTGTCGAACGACCTGAACCGCCTGAAGGAGCTCGTGATCGCCGCGAACACCGGCACGATCTCGGACAGCGACAAGGACACGCTCCAGAACGAGCTGAACCAGCTCGTGGACGAAGTCGACCGCATCGCGCAGTCGGTGGCGTTCAACCAGATCACGCTGCTCGACGGCCAGACCACGAACGTCTCGTTCGGCGTCGGCATCGGCAACACGCCGGGCGTCGACTCGATCAGCGTTTCGCTCTCGTCGATCCGTGCGACCGACCTCGGCATCACGGGCCTGAACATCGGCTCGACGGGCGACGCGACCTCGATCAGCGCCGCGCTCACCGCGATCGACGCCGCGATCGACGACGTGTCCGAGTTCCGCGGCCGCCTCGGCGCGGTCGAGAACCGTCTGAACTCGACCATCGCCAACGTCGCGGCCAGCGTCGAGTCGCTGTCGAACGCCGACTCGCGCATCCGTGACGTCGACGTCGCCGCCGAGTCCGCCGACCTGACGCGGAACTCGATCATCCAGCAGGCCGCTCTCGCGGTGCTCGCGCAGGCGAACCTGCAGCCGCAGGCCGCCCTCAGCCTCCTCCGCGGCTGAGATCGGTTGATCGAACACGGGCCGGGGCGCCGTCGCACGCGCCCCGGCCCGTCTCCACGCCCGCGTCCCCCTCCTTCCAGCGAGCGAAACGATGGCACTCTCGACGTCCGGTATCTCCTTCGCCGGCATCGCTTCCGGGCTCGACTCCACGTCGATCATCGAAGCGTTGATGAAGCTGCGCCACCGCCCGATCGACGTCCTGGCCAAGCGCAAGAGCGGCTTCCAGAACCAGCAGGCGCACCTGAACCAGCTGCGCGAGTTGGTGTCACGCGTCCGGACCGCCGTCGACGCGATCAACTCCGCGAACGAGTTCGGCGCGTTCGCCGCGGCGTCGTCCGCGGAGAGCGTCTTGACCGCGACCGCGACCGGCTCGGCGTCCCCCGGCTCCTTCACCGTCACGGTGGGCGCCCTCGCGAAGGCCGAGGTCGAGGCGAGCAACGGCTACGCCGACGGCACGACGACTTCGGTCGGTACCGGCGACATCACGCTCACCGTCGGGGGCGTCGCGAAAACCATCACGATCGCGAGCGGCGAAGACACGCTCGAGAAGGTCCGCGACGCGATCAACAACGCGAAGGCCGGCGTCTCGGCCACGGTCGTCAACACCGGTACGGGCGCGACGCCTTACAAGCTCGTGCTCCAGGCCAGCGCGACCGGCGCGGCCAACTCGATCTCGGTCGACCTCTCGCAGTTCACCGGCACGCTGGCGTTCACGCAGCAGCAGGCCGCGTCGGATGCGTCGGTCACGGTCAACGGCATCACCGCGTCGCGAGCGACGAACGTGATCTCCGACTTCGTGTCCGGCGTGACGCTCACGCTCAGCGACGTCGGCACCTCGACGATCACGCTGACGCCCGACGTCGCGAAGATGCGCGACAAGGTCAAGGCCTACGTCGACGCGCAGAACGCCCTCGTCAACTTCGTCAACGCCGAGATGAAGTACAACGAGGCGTCGAAGTCCGCGGGTCCGCTCGCGGCCGACGTCTCGACGCGCCTCCTGCTCAACTCGCTCGGCCGCGCGCACTCCGCGAACGGCTACCCGGGCGGCAGCTTCAACGTCCTCTCGCAGGTCGGCATCTCGCTCAATGCCGACGGCACCGTGAAGTTCGACTCCGAGAAGTTCGACGCCGCGGCGGCCGATCACGCGCAAGACCTCTCGCAGCTCTTCACGACGGTCGGCGACCGCGTGTCTGGCGAAGGCTTCTCGATCGTGAAGGTGCACGACGGCGTCGCCGCCGGGAACTACGCGGTGAACGTCACGCAGGCCGCGACGCGCGCCGAGACCACCATCGCCACCGCGTTCGCCGGCGGCGGCGCGCTCGCGCAGGACGAGAAGCTCACCTTCACCCAAGGCGCGAAGACGTTCAGCGTCGACCTCAAGACCGGCGACACGCTCGCGCAGGCGATCACGAAGATCCGCGGCGCGGCCGGGGCGAAAGGTGCGAAGCTGATCGTGTCCGACTCGGGGGGGAGCCTGAACATCCGCGCGGACGGCTACGGCAGCGCGCTCGGCTTCAGCGTCGTGTCCGACCAGGCTGCGGGCCCGACGACCTCCGGAGTCGGAACCACCGCAGTCGTCGCCGCGGGCCAGGACGTCCAGGGCACGATCGGTGGACTCGCCGCGACCGGCGCCGGCCAGACGCTCACGGGCAGCGGCGCGCTCGCGAAGGTGGCGATCAATTACGTCGGCACCACCGTCCCCGCGCAGTCGACGCTGACCGTCGGCCCCGACGGGTTCTTCGTGCGCATGAAGGGACTGCTCGACGGCGCGTTGAACGCCGCGGACGGCACGCTCACCACCCGGTTGAACGGCATCCAGAAGTCGATCGCCGGCATCGACAAGAACATCACGAGCCTCGAGTCCCGCCTCGACGACTACGAGGAGATGCTCGAGAAGCGATTCTCGCAGCTCGAAGCGATCATCGGTAATATTAAGACCGCGCAGTCCTATGTCGCCACCCTCGCGTCGCAGCGATTCTGAGGAGCCCCCCTTGCCCGAAACGACTCTCTCTCGCGGCGGCGCCGCCGCGGCCTACCTCCGTGAGGAGGTCCTCACCGCCTCGCCGACGCGCCTCGGGGTCCGCGTGCTCGCGGCCGCGATCGCCGCGTGCGAACACGCCCGCGCCTCTGCCGCGGCCGGCAACTCCGTCGAGTGGCGCAAGCAGATCTCGAAGGCGCAGTCCTGCGTCGGCGAGCTGCTCGGCGCGCTCGACCACGAGCAGGGCGGCGAGATCGCCGCGCGGCTGTCCGCGCTGTATCAGTTCGTGCTCTCGCGCCTGCTCCTCGCCTCCGGGAAGCCCGACGCGAAGCGTCCGGAGCATGCGGCGAACTTGCTCTCGCGCATCAAGGCCGGCTTCGAGCAGCTGCTCGCGAAGGAAGAGCGCCATGAAGCCGGGACCTGACGCCGAGCTCGAACCGGCGCTCGACCGGCTGCTCGCGGCGGTCGACGCCGCGCGCGACGAGGACCCGTCCACGCTCGAGTCGTTGTTCGAGTCGCTCGAGCGCGTGAACGAGCTGGCGGCCACGCACGCGCTCGATCCAAATCGCTTCACGACCGTGCGGGCGAAGCTCGACCTCGCGCTCGCGCGCGTTTCGGGCGTCGTCTCGCGGCTGAACGACGAGAAGCAGCGCATCGGCGCCGAGCTGTCCGAGATCCGCGCGGCACGCAAGGAGCTCGTCAGGAGCGGCAGCCGGCTCGACCTCACGTTCTGAACTCCGCGTATCCGGCTGGAAAACCGTTCCTCCGCGCCGGAAAGAATCGACCGGAAAAACGCCCGGTTCCACTCAAGACCGCGGGCCGGATGTGACGAAGCGGGAGCCGCGAGGTGACCGCCGGCGATCGATCCATTCCCGGATCGACGCGATCCTGCCGGGCGGCGCCCGCTCTGGGCGCGCTCCATGCAAGGCACTCCGGTTCCCTCGGGCACGTCCGCACGGCCGCCGTCGCGCCGCGCCCTCGCGCTGCTGTGCGTCGCCGTCCCGGTCGCGGCCGCCCTCGCAGGCGTCCTGATCGGACTGACCGGCGGAACGACCGCCGCGAACGCGGCGGGGCCGACGACCGAGCGGCTCGCGGACGCCGCCGGCACGACGGCCACCCAGGCCGCAGCGCCGCTTCCCGCCGGACTCGACGTCTCGTGGTCGGGCGTCATCGCCGTGTTCGTCATCCTGGGCTGCGCGCTCGCCGCCCTCGCCTGGGTCGCGCGGCGCGGCGTCCGCGTGAAGCGCGGTAACGGCACGCTGCATCTGGTCGACACGCTCGCGCTCGGGCCGCGTCGACTCCTGCACGTCGTGCGCGTGAACGAACGCCTCTACCTCGTCGGCAATTCCGAGAAGGGCGTGCAGTACCTCGCAACGCTCCCGGACGCGGCGCTCGACCGCACGCTCGGCGACGAACCGGCGGCGGAAGTCGCCGGCGACGCGGAGCCGGAGTTCGCGGGAATGCTGTCGCGCGCAGGAGCCCGCGGATGATCGGCTCGCGACTCGTCCGCGTCGCGCTCGCGGCGCTCGCGGTGTGCATGCTCGCGCCGGCCGCGGCCGCGCGCGAGGACGGGCCGAAGGTGCAGCAGATCGCGCCGATCGTCCCGCCGGTCGCCCCAGCCCCTGCCGGCGGCGCGCCCGCAACCGATGCGGCCGGCGGCGCGCCCGCGGGAGCCGGAAACCTGGCGGATCTCGAGAGCGGGCTCACCGACCTCTCGAAGCCGCTGCAGACGCTCCTCTTCCTCTCGCTGCTCGTCTTCCTGCCCGCGCTCCTGCTCAGCCTCACGTGCTACACGCGCGTGATCATCGTGCTGTCGTTCGTGCGCCGCGCGATCGGCGCGCCGGAACTTCCGCCCAATCCGATCCTGATGGGCCTCGCGCTGTTCCTGACCGCGGCGATCATGGCGCCGACGTTCGGGCGCATCCACGACGCCGCGATCCAGCCCTACCAGGACGGCAAGCTCGGAGCGCTCGCGGCCCTCGGCCAGGCCGAAGCGCCCCTCAAGGAATTCCTGCTGAAGCAGACGCGCGAGGAGGACCTCGCGCTCGCGCTCGACCTCGCGCACGTGGACCGTCCCGATCACGCCGCGGCCGTGCCGCTGCGCGCGGCCGTGCCGGCGTTCGTGTTGTCCGAGCTGCGCACCGCGTTCCGGATGGGCTTCCTGATCTTCCTCCCGTTCGTGCTGATCGACCTCGTGGTCGCGGCCGTGCTGCTCGCGCTCGGCATGTTCATGCTGCCGCCGACGCTGATCGCGACGCCGCTCAAGCTGCTCCTGTTCGTGCTGGTCGACGGCTGGTCGCTCGTCGTCCGTTCGCTCTTCCTCTCGTTCGGGACCTGATCCGCGCATGGACCAGAGCACTGCGGTCGAACTCGCGAGGCAGACGCTGATCGCCGCGCTCGCGGTCTGCGCGCCGCTGCTTGCCGCGATCCTGCTCGTCGCGCTCGTGCTCGCGATCCTCCAGACCGTGCTCAACCTGCAGGAGCAGACGCTCACCGTCGTCCCGAAGGTCGTGATCGCGGTGCTGTTGTCCGTGCTGCTCTTGCCGTGGGTGCTGTCGAGGCTCATCGACTTCACCGTGCCGATCCTCTCCGACCTCCTGGCGCGGAGGCTGTGATGGGCGCGGCGCTGATCGATTCGATCCCGATCCTCGCGCTCGTGCGGCTGCTGTCGTTCGCAGTCGCGTTCCCGATCTTCGCGGGACCCGGCTCGCCGCGGCACGTGCGGTTGTTCGTGACGCTCGGGCTCGCGCTCGTCGTCGTTCCGGCCGCGCGCGGCGCCGGCTCCGGCGGGGCGCACGGTCTCGGCATCGTGTTCGCCGCGCCGCTGGAGATCGCGCTCGGCCTCGCGCTCGGTTACGCGTTCTCGTTGCCGTTCCACGCGCTCACCGTCGCGGGCGACTTCCTCGGGCAGGAGATGGGCCTCAACACCGCGTCGCAGCTCGACCCCGTGACCGGTCGCCCGTCGCCGCTCTTGTCGCGGCTGTTCGAGATCCTCGGCATGGTCGTGTTCGTCGAGCTCGGCGGCTTCGCTCTCCTCTTGAAGACGCTGTCCGCCACGTTCGAGCTGGCCCCGCCGGGCGCGATCTTCTCGCCGACCGCGTGGATCGAGCCGATCGTCGGCGGCTCGTCCGCCGCGGTGTCGCACGGCATCGGCACGGCGTTCCCGGTCGCGGCGCTCCTGCTCCTCCTGACGTTCTTCGCCGCGATCTCCGCGCGCGTTCTGCCGCGGCTGCACCTGTTCGACTTCGCGTGGGCCGTGCGAATCATGGCCGCGCTCGTGCTCGTCGCGCTGCTCCTCCCGCGGCTCGGCCCGCGGCTCTTGGGCTTCACCGAGGAAGTCGCCACGTCCGTCGGCACCGCGCTGGAGGCGCGCTGATGGCGGAAGTCGATCGCGACCAGCGCACCGAGGAGCCGAGCGAGAAGCGCCGCGTGCGCTCACGCGAGGAAGGCCGCGTGGCGCAGTCCACGGACCTCACGTTCGCGTGCGTGCTGTCCGCGGCGATCCTCGTGATGTTCTCCATCTCGGGCCGCATCCGCGACGCGTTCCTCGCGTCGTTCCACGCCACGCTCGAACCGCTGTCTTGGGGCGCGCGCGACTTCGGCGCCGACACCGCGTCGCTCGCGGTCTCGACGATGTTGAAGGACGGGCTCACCTGCCTCCTGCCGCTGTTCGTCGTCGTGGTGCCGGTGGCCGTCGCGGCCGCATTGCTGCAGATCGGGTTCCATCCGGTCCCGGCGAAGCTCGCGCCGAAGCCCGAACGCCTGATGCCGAACCTGTCGATCGGCCGCTTCGTGAACACGAAGAGCCTGATCGAAACGCTGGTGTCGCTTCTCAAGCTCGCGATGCTCCTCGCGGCGGCGTGGTTCGCCACCGGCGACCGACTCGCGCAGCTCTTCGCCACCGAGTCGGCGACCGAGGCGTTCGCGCTCGCAGGGAAGCTCGCATTCCGCCTGCTGCTCGCGATCGGCGGCGTGCTCGCGGTCATCGGCGCGTTCGACCTGTTCCTCAAGCGCCGCGATCTCGAGAAGGACCTCCGCATGACGAAGGAGGAGGCGCGGCAGGAGGCGAAGGACTCTCAGGGCGACCCCGAGATCCGCGGTCGCATCCGCCGCCGCCAGCGCGAGGTCGGCCTGCGACGCATGATGGACCAGGTGCCGAAGGCGTCGGCCGTCGTGACCAACCCGACCCACTTCGCCGTCGCGATCCGCTGGCAGTCCGGCATGGCCGCGCCGCGCGTCGTCGCGAAGGGTCGCGACCTGATCGCGCAGCGCATCAAGGAGATCGCCAAGAAGGCCGCGGTCCCTGTGGTCGAGAACCCGCCGCTCGCGCGCTCGCTCTTCAAGGCCTGCGAGGTCGGCGCGGAGATCCCGCCCGCTCTGTACCAGGCCGTCGCTGAGGTCCTCGCCGCCATCATGCGCGCGCGCCGCCGCCTCGGGAGGACCGCGTGAGCACGGCCGACTCTCGCGCGCTCGAAGCGACCGCGGGCCAGGCCGACCACGGCCGCGGCGAGATCTGGCTCGTCCTCGCGGTCGGCCTCCTGCTCGTCCTGCTCATCCTGCCGCTGCCGACGCGCGTCCTCGACGTGCTGCTCGCGGCGAACATCACGCTCACGCTGCTCGTGCTGTTCAACGTCCTCGCGACGCCGGCGCCGCGCGAGTTCACCGCGTTCCCGTCGTTGCTCCTGTTCCTCACGCTGTTCCGACTCGGCTTGAACGTCGCGAGCGCGCGCCTCATCCTCCTGAAGGGTGACGCGGGCCGCGTCATCGAGGCGTTCGGCAACTACGTCGTCGGCGGCAACCTCGTCGTCGGCATGATCATCTTCGCGATCCTCCTGATCGTGCAGTTCGTCGTCATCACGAAGGGCGCCGGCCGCATCTCGGAAGTCGCCGCGCGCTTCACGTTGGACGGGTTGCCCGGCAAGCAGATGGCGATCGACGCCGACCTGAACGCGGGGGTGATCACCGGCGAGGAGGCCAGCGGCCGCCGGCGCGACCTGATGAAGGAGAGCGAGTTCTACGGGGCGATGGACGGCGCCTCGAAGTTCGTGCGCGGCGACGCGATCGCCGCGCTCGTGATCACGGTGGTCAACCTGGTCGGCGGCGGCGTGATGGGCCTGATGCAGGGCATGGACCTCGCGTCGGCCGCGCACCGCTACTCGATCCTCAGCGTCGGCGACGGACTCGTCGCGCAGGTGCCCGCACTCGTCGTGTCGACGGCCGGCGCGCTGCTCGTGACGAAGTCGTCGAGCGCCGCGTCCTTGTCGAGCGAGCTCGCCGTGCAGTTGTTCACGCGCTGGCGCACGTTCATGCTGGTTGCGGCCGCGACGCTCCTGCTCGGCCTGATGCCCGGACTGCCAACGTTGCCGTTCCTCCTCCTCGCCGCGGCCGTGTTCGTGTTCGGCCGACTGACCCGCAAGAAGCAGGAGGACGCCAAGGCGGCCGTCGAGACCAAGGCACCCGCGCCGCGCGCGGAGCCGCAGCAGATCGAAGAGCTGCTGCAGGTCGACCGCGTGCTCGTCGAGGTCGGCTACCGGCTGGTCGGCCTCGTGAACTCGGGCCCGTCGGGCGGGCTGCTCGAGCGGATCGCGGGGCTGCGCAAGCGCTTCGCCGCCGACCTCGGCATCGTGTTGCCGCCGATCCGCGTGCGCGACTCCGCGGCGATCGATCCGCGCGGATACCGCGTGTTGCTCTCCGGCGAGACGGTCGCCGAAGGCGAGCTTTCGCCCGGGTCGTTCCTCGCGATGCCGCCGTCCGGCGACGCGAACTCGAGCCCACCCATCGAGGGCGTCCTGACGCGCGATCCGACCTTCGGCCTGCCCGCGCTGTGGGTGCGCGACGAGCTGCGCGCCGAGGCCGAGGCCAAGGGGTACACGGTGATCGACGCCGCGTCGGTGCTCGCCACGCACCTCGCGGAGGTCATCCGCGACCACGCGCACGAGATCCTGACGCGCGACGACACGCGCGAGCGCATCGAGCAGCTGAAGAAGACGACTCCCGCGCTGGTCGAGGAGGTCACGCCGCAACCGCTCGCCGCCGGCGAAGTGCACCGCGTGCTGAAAAACCTGCTGCGCGAAAACGTCTCGATCAAGAACCTCGCGCCGATCTTCGAAGCGCTCGCCGACCACGCCGGGCGCGTCAAGGACCCCGACCTGCTGGCGGAGTTCGCGCGCGAGCGCCTCGCTCGGACGTTGACCAACTCGTGCGCCGACTCCGCGGGAGTCCTCCGCGTCGTGACGCTCGACCCCGGGATCGAACAGCGGCTCGCCGATCTCGCGGGCGATCCGAACGCTCTCGGATCGATGCTGCGGCAGGTCGCGGACCGCGTGAAGGAACGCGTCCTCGAAGCGCTCTCGAAGGGTTTCTCGCCCGTTGTGGTCGTGCGGCCGACGCTGCGCCGCGTGCTCGCACTGCAGCTGCTCGAGCTGAAACCGCGCGTGGCCGTCCTTTCCTACAACGAGATCTCCGGCGTGAAACGCATCGAGCCGGTCGGGTCCGTCGGACAGCAGGAAGAACTCGCGGTGACGCGATGAGAACGACGAACGGAGGAGTGCGATGAGGCTGAAGACGATCAAGGGTCGGACCGTCGCGGAGGCGCTGGCCAAGCTGCAAGCCGAGCTGGGCCCGAACGCCCTCGTGCTGGAGATGAAGGACGACGCGCGCGGCGCCGAAGTGATCGCCGCGGACGTCGAGCGCGAGGAGCCGGCCGACGGCGTGATGCGCCTGCGCGCCGAGCTCGCGCTCCTGCGCCGCGACATCCAGCAGGGGATTTCGTCACGGCCCGCGGACGTCGCGTCCGCGACCGCACGCGCTCCGGATCCGGATTCCGCCGGTCCGGTGACGCCGACGCTCCCCTCCGTCGCTCCGCGCGTCGCCGCCGTCGCGGAGACGCTGATGCGCCACGGCGTCGAGCCGCGGCTCGTGCGACGCGTCCTCGCGACCGCGGTGCTCGCTCCGGCGGCCGACGGCGACCCGATCGACCCGAAGAAGAGCGACTTCGTGCGCAACGCTCTCGCCGGCATCCTGCCCGGCGCCCTCGCTTCGCAGAAGCCGCGGGCACGCTGCTTCGCGTTCGTCGGCCCGGCGGGCGCCGGCAAGACGACGACCATCGCCAAGCTCATGCAGCAGGCGCGTCAAGCGCGCCCCGGGCAAGCCGTGGGCAAGGACTCCGTGGCGGTGCTCACGCTCGACGGTGAGCGTCCCGGCGGCGCCGAGATTCTCGCGCGCACCGCCGACCGGCTGGGCGTGTCGTTCCGCGCCGTTCGCGGCGCGGCGGACATGACCGAAGCGCTGAAGGCGATCCCGCGCACGGCGACCGTGCTGGTCGACACCGCGGGGCTCGGTCTGCGCGACCACGCGGCGCTCGAAGCGCTGCGCGGCCGGCTCACCGAGCCGGAGCCGCTCGCGGTGCACATGGTGCTCCCCGCAAACCTCGAACCCGCGGCGCTCCTGAACCTCGCGAGGCGCCTCAAGCCGTTCGAACCGTCGTCGATCGTGTTCACTCGCGTCGACGAGACCGAACGCCTCGGCAGCCTCATCAACGTCCCGTGCGCGCTCGACCTGCCGGTCGCGGCCCTCGCCTACGGCCGTTCGCTCACCGGCGATCTCGCGCCCGCGACGCGCGCCCTCGTGGCGAACGTCGTGCTCGGAAGGCGTCCGGACCTCGCAGGCGCGGGTCGCGGCGGGGAGGGCGGCGCGTGACGCGACGCGGACGCTGGACGTCGCTCGGAATGGCGACCGGATTCTCGCTCGCGCTCCTGCTCGGCCTCGTGCTGCGGGCGTCGATTTTCACCGCGCTTTCCAGAGCGCTGGCGGCGGGAGCATGCGTGGCGTTCTCCGCTTTTCTCGCGGCAACGCTCAACCCGCCGGCCGTTCCGGCCGATGAGATGCAGCGTGAATCCGCCCCGTGACACGGCGCCGGTCGCTCCGCCGACCCAACTGCTCGACGACGACGCGCGTGACGCGCTCGCCGTTCGGCACCTCGACCTCGTGGCGCGCGTGGTCTGCCGTCTACCGATCCCGATTCCGCAGGGGCTCGACCGCGACGACTTGATCGGCGCGGGCACCGTCGGCCTCCTGAACGCCTCGCGCACCTACCAGCCGATGCGCGGCGCGTCGTTCCGCACCTACGCCTACCTCGCGATTCGTTCCGCCGTGCTCGACGAGCTGCGGCGGCACGACCCGCTGCCGCGAGGCGCGCGCGCGCAGCTGAAGGAGCTGCGCGAATTCGAAGGCGAGTTCCGCTCCAAGAACGGGCGTTTGCCGACGCCCGGCGAGATCGGCGAGAAGTTCGAGCTCGCGCCCGACGGCGTCGAGGAGCTGCTCGCGCAGTCCGAGGCCGAGCAGCTCCTGCGCGCGCCGGTCCAAAACGTCGCCGACGAAGGCTTCGACACCGTCGATGCGTCCAGCAACACGCCGGACGACGAGGCCTCGCACCGCGAAGACCTCGCGTCGGTCGAAGCCGCGATCCGCGACCTGCCCGAGCGCGAACGCCAGGTGGTCGTCCTGTACTTCGCCGAGAACCTCTTCTTGAAGGATATCGGGGCGCTGCTCGGCGTGACCGAATCCCGCGTCTGCCAGATCCTGGCGTGCGCGCAGCAGAAGATCCGCGCGCGGATCGACGCCGTGCGCCGCCAGCGCCGCGAAGCGGCGACGCATCCGGAGCAGAAATGACGTCATCGAGCGATTCGAACCCGGGGGTGCCGCGCCGCACCGGAGTGCATCCCGGAGCGGTCTTGCGCGCGATGCAGCAGGCGCAGAAGACCGACGTGGCGCCCGTGATCCCGCGGCCGGCGGGCGACACCGCGAAGCCGGCGAGCATCACCGTGATCGAGGACGGAAACCGCGTGCAGCGGATCGTCGCCCACTGCGAATGCGGGCGGAAGATCGAGATCGAGTGCGACTACGACGACCCGCAAAGCGCGTGACCGTCGCGGGCCGCAAGGAGAACGCAATGCGAGTCGGGATCGTCTTCGCCGGTTTCCTCGCTCTCGTGCTTCCCGCGTGCTCGAACGCGGCCCGTCTCGTGCGCCCGTTCTCGAGCGACCCGGAGCCGCAGGCGCAGACGAAGGGCGCCGCGTCCGCGGCCCCGCCGCTCGCCGCGTCCGCGCGCACGACGCTGCTCGAAGAGAACGAACACCTCCGCGATCTGTTGTCGAAGGCGCTCGCCGACAAGCGCGAGCTCGACATGACGCTTTCCGACGCGAACAAGAAGATCCACGACCTCGAGGGCGAGTTGAACGGACGGCAGGACGCCGTCGCGTCGCTCACCGAACGCGTCCAGCGCGCCGAGGCGGAGCTCGCCCAGCACAAGGACCGCGCCGACCGACTCGAGCAGGAGCGCAAGACGCTCGCCGAGATGTTCGCGGTCGAGAAGCGCCAGCGCCTCTCGTTCGAGAAGGAGCTGCTCGAGCGCGAGATCGCCGAGCGCACGCACCCCGCGGGCGCGGGCGCGAAGCCGACCTCGAAGAAGGAGGACCCGTGAGCCGCATCGCCCAGTCCGCGGCCATCGCGTTCGCCGCGCTCGCCGCATCGGGCTGCTGCTTCCTGAACGGCGTGCGGTTCATTCCGGACAAGCCGCTGCCGGAGCCGGTCGCGTACGTCGACCAGACCGTGGACCCGGCGAAGTTTCGCCGCGTGCTCGCACTGCCGCTGTTCGACGAGTCGAACAACGGCATCGATTCGGAGACGGTGTCGCGCATCCTGCGCGACGAGCTGTCGAAGCTGCACCGCTTCGAGATGGTGCAGGCGACGGAGTCGGACGCGATCCTCCGGCCCGCCGACACGCCCCAGCGGAACGGCCGCATCCCGATCGAAACCGTGGTCGAGCTGGGCCGGCGCTACGGCGTCGACGCCGTGCTCTTCGGATCGATCACGCGCTACCGCCCGTACGCTCCGCCGGCCCTCGCCTTGAACGTGTCGATCGTCGACGTCGAGACGGGCACGCTGGTGGTGGCGGTGAACGACTTCGTCGACGCGGCGGACGCCGCGGCCGCCGAATCGATGCACCGCTTCTTCGTGACCGAGGTCGACACGCAGGGGACCGAGTACGGCGCGGAGCTGATGAGCACGTCGCCGGAATGGTTCACGCGCTTTGCGACCCGGCGCGTCGCCCGCTCGCTCGCGGGCAGCTGACGACTTCCCCGAAGCGTCGAGGACCAAACGCACCGCGCGCTCGCGGCCGCGAACCGTGCGGCCGTGCGAGCGCGCGGGGGGAGGATCCGAGTTCGATCAGTCGGTCTGGACGAGGCGCAGGAGCTGCTGGGCAGCCTTCCGCACCGCCGCCGGCTGGTTCGCCAGGGCGAGGAGCAGGTCGCGCTCCTTGCGCGCGGATTCCGCGCGGCGGTCGATGTCCTTCTGGACCGTGTCGACGTGTCCTTCGATCTTCGGCGTGACGTGGGCGTCGACGCGGTCGCCGCCGCTCGTCGCGGCGCTCTCCGTGCGGGAGTTCGAACCGCCGCGCGCCTTCGCGCCGGAGGCCTTGCCGGACTCGACCGGACGCTCCGCGCCCGGGCCCTTCACGTTGCCCAATCCTTCGAGAGCCATGGTCGTGCTCCTACTGATGCGGGTTCGACCACTCCCTTATTCGGCAGTCTGCGGATCCACTTGAGCGCCAAATCCGTGGCTTCCCGCTCAACCCGATCGAGTTGGCGTCCGGGAAGAGCTTTGCACGAACAACGTTCGCGCTTCCGGCCGAACCGCGCGAAAGGCTTTCGCGTCGGCGCGCGCGCAGAATCGGCCCGCGCCGAAAGCGCGGGCCGGCGTCGGGCACGAGGCCGCAACGACTTGGGAGCGCGCCGCGATGCCGGTCGCGCCCACGGCACGTCGGATGCCTTTCGCGGCCGTCGTGCTCCAGACCCGAATCGCCCCCGTCTCCGATCGCGTCGCTTCCTCCGCCCCCACCGGGCGCGCGGCGGCGAAGAACTCGAGTTCCGTTTCCGGCGCCGAGCCGAACGACGAAGGATCGTTCGACGACGTCGTGACCGAGATCCTCGAGCGCGCCGAGCCGGCGACCGAGACCGAGCGCGACGGCGACGCGACCGAGAAGAGCCCGGATCCGGTTGATCCGGCCGATCCGACGGATCCGGCGGATCCGGCGGATCCGGCGAATCCGGCGACCTCCGCGCAGGACGCCGACTCGAAGACTCCGGCCGTCGAACCCCCGGCCGCGCCGGTGCACGACGACCCGGCTCGATCGATCCAGGACCTCCTCGCCGCGACGCCCGCGACCGCCGGCGCGCCGGACTCGGGCACGAATGCAGACGCGCAGATCGCGGCTTCCGCTGCGAAGCCGGCGCTCGGAGACGCGACGCACTCGAGCGCGCCCACGAATTCGAACCCTGACGCCGGTGCGACGCCCGCCGCGCCCACGGCAAAGGCTCCGCCGGAACCGGCTCCCATCGTCGTCGAGTCGACGGTCGTCCGGCCGACTCGCGATGCCCGCGCGGCGCGCGCGAACGATTCGGTCGTGTCCCGCGACTCGACGCCGAACGCTCCCGCGGCCGACGCACCGTCGCGAACTCACGACGCGAAATCCGCCCGCGTCGCGAACGACGCGCGCGACGTCGCGCCGCCGACGCGGACCGCGCCGACCGCGCCGACCGCGACCGACGCGAACGCCGCCGCGTCCGCAGTCCGGGTCACGGCGGCCGCGACGCCGAACTCCCCGAAGCCCGCGATCGAGCGCGCAGTCGCCGCGCCCGACGCCGCGCGCGTCCCGGCAACGACGACGGCGGCGCAGGAACCCGTTCGCGCGCCCGCCGCGGCGACGCATGCCGCGGCCGACGCCGCGCACCGAGTCTCGTTCGAACGTCCGGCGCGCGCCACCTCGCGACGCGCGGACGCGGAGTCGCGCGCGGCGCGCGCGGAGGCGGCCGAACTCGCGCCGGAATCCGCGAACCCCGCCCGCGCGGCGTCGGCGACGACCGCGGCGCCGCCGACCCCGATCCGCGAGATCGACCACGAGATCGCACACCGGCTCCGCCGTTTCGAGGCAGCGCCGGCTCGAGGCGCGGATCACGTCGATGCCGCATCGCACGTCGCGCCGACGGCGCCCGCGCGCGGCGAGATCGCGACACACGCGGCGGACAAGTCGCAGCACGCGCCCGTCTCGGCCCCGGTCCGTGTCGAGGCGATCCTCGCGCAGGTCCGCAACGCGATTCGCCCCGGCGTCCAGCAGCTGACGATCCAGCTCGATCCCGCGGAGCTCGGCCGGCTGGACCTCGCCTTTCGCATGAAGGACGGCGCCCTGCAGGTGGAAGTGCGCGCGTCCCGCGCCGATGTCGTGTCGGCGCTGCAGCACGACCTGCGTTCGTTCGGCGCGGCGCTCGAAGAGAGCGGGTTCGACGCCGTCGCGATCGACATCGCGCTCGCGGACGACCCGCGCTCGCGCGACCCGCGCGACTTCGCCGGCCGCGCGCCGAGTTTCGCGTCCGAAGAAACCGATTCCGAATCCGCGCCGCTGTCCGCGGCGCCCAGAGCCCGGCCGCGCTCGAGCGCCGGGCGCGTCGACCTGTTCGCGTGACACGGAGGAACCCATGGACGTTTCCGCCGCCCAGAGCCCCACGATCACCCAGCGCTACGGCACCGGGAGTTCGACAAACCCCTCGGGCGACAACGACCCGTTCTTGAACATCCTGGTCTCGCAGCTGAAGAACCAGGACCCGCTCTCGCCGCTCGAGAACGGCGAGTTCATCCAGCAGCTCGCGTCGCTCTCGTCGTTGCGCGAGACGCAGTCATTGAACAAGAGCATCTCGAGCCTGATCGCCGTGGAGCAGGTCGTCGCCGGGCAGAACGCCTTCACCCAGTCGGCCTCGCTGGTCGGCAAGCACGTGGAGTACGAAGACCCGGACACCGGCGAGAAGCACACCGGACGCGTCGACGCGGTGCACCTCGTCGACGGCAACCTCACGATCGACATCGGCGACAAGTCGCTGCCGCTCAGCGCGATCACCGGCATCGTCGCGCCCCCCGAATCGAACTGAAAACCGAAGGCACAGGAGAAACACTCGGTGAGCACTGCACTCTTCACGGGACTGTCGGGCCTGCGTTCGTTCGAGACCTACCTCGACGTCGTCGGCAACAACATCGCCAACTCGAACACGGTCGGGTTCCGCTCCGGCCGCGCGACGTTCGGTGACCTGCTCTACATCACGTCGAGCCCGGGTTCCGGGCCGACGGCGGCCACGGGCGGACGCAACCCCACCCAGATCGGCCTCGGTGTGCGCGTGAAGTCGATCGACACCAACACGAACGCGGGCTCGTTGCTTGCGACCGGCCGCAACCTCGACCTGTCGATCAACGGCGGCGGATTCTTCGTGGTGAACGACGGCCGGCGCAACCTGTACACGCGCGCCGGCACGTTCGGGTTCGACGCGTTGGGCCAGGTCGTCGAGCTGGGCTCGGGCTTCCTGGTGCAGGACGTCGCGGGCGGATCGATCACGGTGCCGCCGAACGCGATCTCGCCTCCGAACGCGACGACCTCGATCAGCGTGAAGGGCAACCTTCCCGCCGAAGTCGGCGGTCCGAAGCCCGAGATCATGTCGACCCAGTCGCCGTTCCAGACCGGCACGGCGGCGGCGGTCACCGGCTCGAACACCGGCCCATTCGCGATCACCGACGGCAGCTCGTTCACCGTGTCGGTCGACGGCGGCGCGGCGCAGAACGTCACGCTGACGGCCGCGGACTTCACGGCGATCGGCGGCAACATCGCCGCCGCGACCGCGTCCGAGGTCGCGCAGGTGCTGAACTCGAAGATCACCGGCGCCACGGCGTCGGTCTCCGCGGGCGCGGTCGTCTTGACGTCGAACTCGCTCGGCGCCGGATCGCGCGTGAAAGTGTCCGACGGAACGGGGAGCCCGGCGAGCGTGCTCGGTCTGTCGACGTCGCTGGTCCAGGGCACGCAGTCGCCCGCGTCCGCGACGACTGACCTGAACGACCTCGTGACGAACGTGACCGACTACGTGAACGGCGAGGCCCTCGAGGTGCGCGCAACCAACAAGGACGGCAACGACGTCGGCGGCACGTTCATCTACGGCACCACCGGCACGACCCTCGGCGACCTGCAGACGTTCATCGACGGACTGATGACGGACGCGAGCCTCTCGCTCGACGGTTCCGGCAACATCACCGTGACGGCGGCCGAGAGCGGCAGCGCGCAGTACAGCCTCGCGCTCGCCGACGTCTCCGGCAACACGGGCGGCTCCGACTTCGCGTCGACCGGATGGGCCGTGACGCAGACGGGCACCGACCCGGACCAGGTCGAGTTCACGTCGACGGTGTTCGACACCACCGGCCTGGCGCACCAGCTCGAGCTGAAGTTCACGCGCGTCGACTCGCAGACGTGGGAGCTCAGCGCCGGCTTGCCCGACGGGGACGGGACGGTGACCGACGGCCTCGTCCGCAACATCCGCTTCGACTCGAGCGGCGCGCTCCTCGGCGCCGGCGGTCCCGGCGGCGACGACGCCAACATCGAGCTGACGCTCGACAGCGGCGCGCAGACGATCGAGCTCGACTTCGGCACCGTCGGCACGATCGACGGCATGACGCAGTTCGGCGGTCCGGCGACGGCGCAGGCGGTGTTCCAGGACGGCTTCGCGGCCGGCACGCTCGCGGACGTGGTCGTCACGGAGAACGGCGACGTGCTCGGCGTGTTCTCGAACGGGCAGACCAACACGTACGGCACGATCGCGCTCGCCACGTTCGCGAACCCGGGCGGCATGCTCCGCGAAGGTGCGAACCTGTTCACCGAGACGGTGAACTCCGGCCAGGTGCTGCTCGGCGCGCCCGGCGGCGGCGGCGGCACGATCCAGGCCGGCTCGCTCGAGTCCGCGAACGTCGACCTCGCGGAGGAGTTCGTGCGCATGATCGAGGCGCAGCGCGGCTACCAGGCGAACGCGCGCTTGATCCGCACCTCGGGCGAGCTGCTGCAGAACCTGATCCAGACGATCTGACGCGGGACAGCCGGTCGTTCGGGCACGGGCCCGGACTCGAGTTCGGGACGAGTTCCCGAGACTCGCGTCCGGGCCCGGCCTCTTGCACCGGGATCGAGCACCGCGCCCCGCTCAAGGAAGCGCCGCGCGCGGGATC
>CAZOLL010000018.1:0-19357 GCA_964580365.1 uncultured Phycisphaeraceae bacterium | reverse complement strand
ACCCCGAGACCGTGTCGACCGACTTCGACACCTCGGACCAGTTGTTCTTCGAGCCGCTCACGTTCGAGGACGTGATGAACGTCTTCGAGTCGCAGAAGATCCACGGCTGCATCGTGCAGTTCGGTGGGCAGACGCCGCTCAACCTCGCGAATGCGCTGCACAAGGCCGGCGTCCCGATCATCGGCACCTCACCCGAGATGATCGACGTCGCGGAGGACCGCGAGAAGTTCAAGGAGCTGTTGCGCAAGCTCGACCTGCAGCAGCCGGCGAACGACGCGGCGAACTCGGTGACGGAAGCGGCGACCATCGCGGCGCGCATCGGTTACCCGGTCGTCGTGCGACCGAGCTACGTGCTCG
Source organism: uncultured Phycisphaeraceae bacterium (assembly GCA_964580365.1). Taxonomy (GTDB): domain Bacteria; phylum Planctomycetota; class B15-G4; order B15-G4; family JADJEK01; genus CAZBOK01. The sequence goes on along the minus strand of CAZOLL010000018.1, from coordinate 19,000 downwards.
GCGGCCGCGCCATGGAGATCGTGTACGACCGCCAGCAACTCGAGAAGTTCGCCGCGCTCGCGCACGAGGTCGCGCCCGAGGCGCCGATCCTGATCGACAAGTTCCTCGTGAACGCGACGGAAGTCGACGTCGACGCGATCGCGGACGGCAACCGCTGCGTCGTCGGCGGGATCATGGAGCACATCGAGGAAGCCGGCATCCACTCCGGCGACTCGACCTGCGTGCTGCCACCGCACAACCTCTCGAAGGAACTGATCGCCGAGCTGCGCCGGCAGACCCACGTGCTCGCGAAAGCGCTCGACGTGCGCGGCCTGATGAACATCCAGTTCGCGATCCAGCGCGGCAAGATCCACCTGCTCGAGGTGAACCCGCGCGCGTCGCGCACCGCGCCGTTCGTCTCGAAGGCGATCGGCGTGTCCTTGCCGAAGCTTGCGGCCAAGGTGATGGCGGGCAAGACGCTCGACGAGCTCGGCTTCACCGAGGAAGTGTGGCCGAAGCACTGGTCGGTCAAGGCGCCCGCGTTCCCGTTCAACCGATTCCCCGGCCAGGACATCCTCCTCGGCCCCGAGATGAAGTCGACCGGCGAGGTCATGGGCATCGACCACGATCTCGGCAGCGCCGTCGCGAAGGCCTACCTCGGCGCGGGACTGAACCTCCCGACCACCGGCAAGGTTTTCATCTCGGTGCGCGACGAGGACAAAAACGGCGCCGCCGACGTCGGACGCAAGCTCGTCGAGCTTGGCCTCGGACTCGTCGCGACTTACGGCACCTACAAGGCGCTGACCTCGCTCGGCATCCCGGTCGAACTGGTCCACAAGATCGGCGTCGGCCGCCCGGACGTGCTCGACGTGATCAAGAACCGCACCGTGGGACTCGTGATCAACACGCCGTCGCCCGACCCGAACGCGCGCAAGGACGAGGTGCAGATCCGCACGCAGGCCGTGCTCCACGGCATCCCGTCGCTCACGACGCTGTCCGCCGCGCACGCCGCGGTGATGGCGGTGCGGGCCTTCAAGGACCGCAAGATCCGCGTGCGCGCCCTGCAGGACTTCCACGGAGAGCTCGTCGCGAATCGGTGAGACGACCGGCGCTTCGTCCGGATCTGGCAAGAACGACCCCGAGGAGTGCCACGCCATGATCCGTGCAATCCAACTCGCCATCGCGTTCACCGTCTGCGCCGCTCCGGCGTTCGCGGACACGATCCGCGTCCCGCAGGACAAAGCGACGATCCAGCTCGCGATCGACGACGCGGGTCCGCTGGACGAAGTCGTCATCGACGAAGGCGTCTACAACGAGAACCTCGTCATGGACGGCAAGACCGCGGTCCAAGTGCGCGGCAAAGGCAACGTGCGCGTGAACGGCTCCGGCGCGACGCCGACGCTCAACCTCACGAGCTGCGCGTTCGTCCAGTTGAAGCACCTGAAGCTCGTCGCCGGCGCCGCGCAGGCGCTGCGCCTCGACTCGTCGGTGCTGATCACGGTCGAGGACTGCGCGATCGTCGGCGGCGCCGGCGGGCCGGCGCTCACCACCGGTTTCGCGTCCGAGCTCGTCGTGCGGGACTGCCGCATCGACGGCGGCGGCGGACTCGACCTCCACTCGGACCGCTGCGTGATCCGCGACACCGCGGTGAACGACTCCACGGGCATCGGCATCTTCATCTCCGGCGATCACAACCGCGTCGAGAACTGCAAGGTCGCAGGCGCGGCGGGGCACGGGATCTCGGTCGGCAGCTTCAGTGCGTCGGCGGTCCAGGCGGTCGTCGTGGGCAACGACGTCGCCGACGCCGGCGGCGACGGCATCCGCGTCGACGATCAGGCGACGCGCACGCTCGTGCGCGGCAACAAGATCACGCGCGCCACGGCGAACGGCATCACGGTCACGACCAACGGCTCGCTCGGCGGCATCGTCACCGACAACGACGTGTCGAAGTGCGGCGGCCGCGGGATTTCTGTCGACGCCGACTCCGTCACCGTCGACGGCAACCGCGTCAAGAAGTGCACGCAGCACGGCATCGAGACCACGGCGAACGCAGGCCAGGCGCTGATCACCGGGAACCGCTGCTCGAAGAACCAGGGTCTCGGCTACCTCATCGCCGGCTCGACCAACACCGTCTCCCGCAACTCCGAGAAGGGAAATGTCGCGGGCGCGGTCAATGACTCGGGCACGGCGAACCACTACATCGACAACGGCTTCGACCCGCCGATCCTCGAGTGAGCCCGGCCGTCGCGGCGACCGACCGGGACGCAAGTCGTCCGCGTTGCCGGGAGACTTGCGTTTCCTCCTCCGGATCAGGCATGGTCGGGCGCGCACGGCGCGCCCGCGCAGTTGAACCGGAGGCCCCATGCTGCGCAGCGTCTCGGTGCTCGTCGTTCTCGCGTTCGGTGGCGTCGCGCTCGCGGGGACGATCCGTGTGCCGCAGGACATGTCGACGATCCAGCAGGCCGTCTCCGTCGCGTCGACCGGCGACGAGGTGCTGATCTCCGCCGGCGTCTACAACGAAAACGTGGTCGTCAACGCGACGAACGACTTCACCCTTCGCGGCAAGGGCAACGTGCGGATCATCGGGTCGGGGTCGGACGCCACGCTCGAGGTGTCCGAGTGCAACAACGTGAGCGTGAGCGGCCTCAAGATCTCCGGCACTGGCGACACGCTCTTCACGATCGAGGACTCGGTCGACCTCGACGTTAGCAAGTGCTCGATCCTTGCCGGTGCGTCGCAGCTCGGGCTCGTTGCCAGCGAAGGTCGCGCGGTCAACATCCGCTCGTGCGAGGTGCGCGGCGGGATCGTCGGCATCCAGGTGTCGACGTCGACGAGCCAGGTCGTCGACTGCGACGTGATCGACACCGCCGGGTTCGCGATCAACGCCTGGGGCGCCGCGGTCGTCGTGCGCGATTGCCGCGTGCGCGGCGCCGGGGGCGACGCAATCGTGATCGGGAGCTTCCTGGGCCCGTCGCGCCGGATCGTCATCACCGGGAACGAGATCAAGAACTGCGAAAACGACGGCATCTCCTCGTCGTTCGATTCCGCCGAGAGCGTCGTGCGCGACAACAAGATCACGAAGTGCGCGGGAAACGGCATCAAGTTCGGCGCGGACATTCACCGGATGAGCATCAGCGGCAACTCGATCCGGAACGTCGGCGAGGCGGGGATCTGGGTCACGGGCGACAAGTCGTCGGTCGAGGGCAACGAGGTCAAGAAGTGCGGCGCGTTCGGCTTCCTGGTGTTCTCGGGCGCCTCCGAGAACTTCGTCGCGCACAACCGCTGCACGAAGGCGGTCGACTACGCGTTCAAGATCTCGGGCAACTCGACGTCGGTCGTCGGGAACATCGCCGTTGCGAGCGCGGCCGGACCGGTCGTCGACACCGGCAGCTTGAACGAATTCCTCGGCAACAACTTCGAGCCGTGAGCGCTCACTTCGCGGCGGGCGCGTCGAGGTCGTAGGCCGTCTTCAGCCACCTCTTCAGATCGGCGTCGATGTCCGCCGCGCTCGCGACCGGGATGCGGTGCGTGATGCGGTCCTTCTTCGCGAAGCCGCCGGTGTCGATCAGGCGCGCGGGGATCTTCTTGCCGGCCTTCATCATCGGCGTGAGGCAGAGACCGAAGTCGATGCGCGTCTTCGTGCTCGGCTTCACCTGCGCGAACACGTGCTCGCGGTAGAGCGGCACGATGGTCTGACACGGGCAGACCTTCACGTCGGGGCCGAGCGCGCGGCCGAGGTCGATGAGCTCGTCGTGCAGCGGCTTCAGCGCCTCTTTGCCGGAATACATGTCGCCGACGTACTTCGCCGCGACCTTCAGGTACCCCTCGGGCGTGTCCTCCTCGCCGCCCTTCCCGACCGAGCGCTCCGCGAGCCACCACGCCGTGTTGGCGCCGAGGCCGAGCTTCGCCTTCAACCAATCGCGCCGCGCGCCCTCGTCCGCCGGGCCTTCCTTCGAGATGAACTTCATCCACTCCTGCAGCGAGCGGCCGGTCTTCTCCTTCAGCGTCGCGACCCAGTCTTGCATCATCTGCACGCCGGGATGGACGCTGTAGATCGAGCGGGACTTCGCGCGCGTGGGCAGGGCGACCTCCGAGGGAGGCGACCACAATACCAGGTCAGCGCGAGGCCCTCTCGGTGAGCACGGTTTCGAGCCGCGCGAGCGAACTGCCGGAGCGAACGCGAGGCGTCGCGAGTTCGCGCAACCGGCGCGGGACAGATCCCTTGATGGGTCGGCGCGAGCCGCGTAGAAGGTGGCGGCCCGCCGCCTTCCCACCTCCGGGGCTCTCCGTCCGAATGCTCGCCATGCGCGAACTGCGCCGCCTGTTCCCGCTCGCCGCCGTCCTGCTCGTGGGAAGCGGTTGCGCCTACTTGAAGGATCGCGGCCAGGACCTCGCGCAGTCGTTCGACGTCGCGATGGGGATCTCCGAAGGCGTCGACGTGAACCTGCGCGTCACGAAAGTGATGCAGGTCGGCGTCGGCAGCTACCACGCGCCGCGTTGGTTCGGCCTGAAGGACGGCCTGCTCGACGGCTGGGAGGAAGAGCGCAGCGAGATCGGAATCGGCCCGTTCTATCTGCACGAGGTGTTCCGTCACGACGGCGCGCGCCTGCTCGACATCCGCCACCCGTTGTTCGGCGACCCCGGGTTCCGCGAGCACTCGAACGACCTGACGCACCTCACCGATCGCGGCTGGTTCGACGTCGGCTTCACGCTGAACCTCGTCTTCCTCGGCGTCGACTTCGCGTTCCGCACGGCGGAGGTCGCGGACTTCCTCACCGGCATCGGCACCTACGACCTGCTCGACGACGACGTGTGGTCGCCGAGCGACAGCACGCTCGAGGATCGCATCATGTCGAGCGACGCGCGCACGCGCGCCGCCGCCGCGCGCGCCCTGCGGCTGCGTTACGGCCAGACGTTCGGCTACCGCGTGTGGAGCGCGCCGAACGAGATGCCCGCGGAGCAGATCACCGCGGTGCGCCGCTGGCGCGAGTTCCTCGAGACGCGGAACGGCGCGGCGGGGGCGAGCGACGCGGCGGAGCCTACGGCTCCTGCGGCGAGTCCTGAGCCGGCGCCGGATCCGGCCGCCCCAGCTCCAGGTACTTCACCCTGAGGTCGGTCACGACCGCGCGCAGGTAGTCCGCTTCCGACTCGTTCAGGTTCCCCTTCGTCTTCTCCTCGAGGATGCCGAGGAGGTCGATCACGTGCTTCGCGCGCTCGGGGTCCTTGTCCTTCTTCCCGGTCACCGGGTTGTTCAGGAAGCCGAGGCAGACGAGCGCGGTCGCGGCGAGCTCCGTGATGAAATTGCGGAAGGTCGCCGGCGGGATGCGGTCCTGGAGCGGGTTGCCCATCTCGGGGCGCCTCACGAACGAACCGGCGTCGCGGGCGCGGCCGATGACGACGGGCTCTTCTTCTCGGTCGAGTGCGCGAGCGCCGCGCGGACGAACGACGCGAACAGCGGGTGCGCCTGCGTCGGACGGCTCTTGAACTCGGGGTGGTACTGCACCGCGACGAACCACGGGTGGTCAGGGATCTCGATGATCTCCGCGAGGTCGAGCGATTCGTTCACGCCGGTGACGACCATTCCCGCGCGCGCGAGCTTCTCGCGGTAGGCGTTGTTCAGCTCGTAGCGGTGGCGGTGGCGCTCGGAGACGACCTCTGCCTTGTATGCGTCGCGCGCGCGTCCCGCGCCCAGCTTGCACGGCTGCGCGCCGAGGCGCATCGTGCCGCCCTTCTTCGTGACCTTGCGCTGCTCGTCGATGAGGCAGATCACGGGATCGGTCGCGTCTTCGTTGTTCTCCGCGGTGTCGGCGTGCTTGATCCCGAGCACGTTCCGCGCGAACTCGATGACGGCCATCTGCATGCCGTAGCAGATCCCGAAGTAGGGGATGCCGTGCTCGCGGGCGTACTTCACCGCGGTGATCTTGCCCTCGACGCCGCGCTCGCCGAAGCCGCCGGGCACCAGGATGCCGTGCACTCCGGAGAGCGTCGCCTCCGCGCCGCGCTTGTCGACTTCCTCGGAGTTCACGCGGCGGACGCGCACCTTGCTCTCGTTCGCGATCCCGGCGTGCGCGATCGACTCGTAGATCGATTTGTAGGAGTCCTGCAGGTCGATGTACTTGCCGACGACGGCGATCTCGATCTCGCGCTTCGGGTTCTTGATCGTCTCCACCACGCGGCGCCACTCGTCGAGGCGCGTCGGGACGTCGGGCAGGCCGAGTCGCTCGGCGATGAGCTTGTCGAGCCCCTGCTGCACGAGCACGAGCGGCACTTCGTAGATCGAGTGGTCGACGTCCTTCTCCTCGATCACGGCGCGGTGCTCGACGTTGCAGAACAGCGAGATCTTCTTCTTCAGGTCGTCGGTGATCGCGTGTTCGCAGCGGCAGATCAAGACGTCGGCCTGGATGCCGATCTCACGCAGCTTGCCGACCGATTGCTGGGTCGGCTTGGTCTTGATCTCGCCGTTCGCGCGCAGGAACGGAAGCAGCGTCATGTGCACGTAGCAGACGTTGTTGGTGCCGACCTCGAGTCGGAATTGGCGGATCGCCTCGAGGAACGGGAGGCTCTCGATGTCGCCGACCGTGCCGCCGATCTCGGTCAGGACGACGTCGACGTCGGGCCCGGCGAGTGCTGCGACCGCGGCCTTGATCTGATCGGTCACGTGCGGGATCACCTGCACCGTCTGGCCGAGGTACTCGCCCGCGCGCTCCTTGCGGATCACCTCGCTGTAGATGCGGCCCGAAGTGACGTTGCTCGCGCGCGAGAGGTGGGACTTCGTGAAGCGCTCGTAGTGACCGAGGTCGAGGTCGGTCTCGGTGCCGTCGTCGAGGACGTACACCTCGCCGTGCTGGAACGGGTTCATCGTGCCGGGGTCGACGTTCAGGTACGGATCGAACTTCTGAATCCGCACGCGCAGTCCGCGGCTCTCGAGGATCAGACCGATGCTCGCGGTCGTCAGCCCTTTGCCGAGGGACGACACCACGCCGCCGGTGATGAAGATGTGCTTCGTCATCGCAGCTCACCTCCTCGCGGCGTCGCGGCCGCCTCGCCGCGCGCGCGCTTCACGAACCTCTCGTAGTCTTCGGGCGTGTCGATGCCGATCGGATCGTGCGCCGCATCGAGCACTCGGATCGCGATGCCGTGTTCGAGCGCTCGGAGCTGCTCGAGCCGTTCCGCGCGCTCGAGCGCCGTCGGTGCCGCCGCCGTGAACCGGAACAGGACCTCGCGGGGGAAAGCGTACACGCCGACGTGCTTCTTCAGGAGTCCTGAGGCGAGCGCGTCTTTCGGCTCGCGCGCGGCGGGGATCGGCGCACGCGAGAAGTAGAGCGCTCTGCCCGAGCGGTCGACCACGACCTTTACGGCGTTTTGGTTCTTCCAGGTCTCGACGTCCTTGAACGGGACGGCGAGCGTGACGATGGCGTCGTTGCGCTCGAGCACGGCGCGCGCGGCGTTCTCGAGGTCGGCGACGCCGAGATCGGGCTCGTCGCCCTGCACGTTCACCACCGCGTCGACGTCGAGCGACCGCGCGACCTCCGCGACGCGATCGGTGCCGCTTTCGTGCGCGGGCGACGTCATCGCGACTTCGCCGCCGAACGAGCGCACGGCGGCCGCGATGCGCTCGTCGTCGGTCGCGACGACCACGCGATCGAGCCCGCGCGCGGTTCGCACGCGTTCCCAGACGTGTTGGATGAGGAACTTCCCCGTCTGCGCGAGGAGGGGTTTGGCGGGGAGGCGAGTCGAGGCGTAGCGGGCGGGGATGATGGCGGCGACGCGGCCGCTCATCGATTCCCCGAGGTCTGGGTGCGCTTCGTCCGCTCGCCCTCGAGGCGCTCCTGCTGCTTCTTGAAGAAGTCGCCGTCCGCAGTGCCGAGGTACTGGAACGCCGGCACCGAGTTGTAGAGCTGGAGGAACGCGGTCTGGATCTCGGTGAAGTTCTTCACAGCGCCGGGATCCTTCTCGCCGAGGCCGCGCGACAGCACGAACGCGTAGTCCTTGCCGTCGGCGTTGATGACGATCATCCGGTAGCCGGTGTTGCGGATGGTGTCGTTCGGGCCGGCGAGGCTCTCCGAGTGGTCGAAGAAGTCCCTGTCGCCGCAGTAGTTCACCAGCGCCTTCAGCTCGTCGTCGGGCGCGCGCTTGATGTCCGCGTTGCTGCGCGGGTGGCTGTAGATGTCGGAGTACTGCGGGTCGCTCTCGTTCACGAGCGCGAGCTGCTTGTCCGTCTTGAAGTCCCAATACGTCACGCGCAGCTGCGACGCGCCGGTGACGGCGGAGGGAGCGGAGGCGCAACCGATGGGGAGGGCGAGGGCGGCGAGCGGGAGGAGCGCGAGAAGCCGGATGCTCTTCATGTGGTGCGTGCGATACCTGCCACCAAAGCGCACGAAGTTACGGCACACGCGGCGCGATCGTCAATTCGACAATCGCGCCGCGCGGCGCGAGCGGTCACTGGATCGTCATTCTCAAGCCGTTCGACGCCGAGAACGTCGCGTTCACGCTGCCGGAGTCGATGCCGATCCACTGCATGTAGATCTGCGTCAAGGACGGCGTGCTCTGCGGGATCGTCGAGATCAGCGTCAAAGCGCCGGCGGCGCTGAGCGGCAGCGCCGTCGGCGGCGGGACGGAGCCGCCGACGAGGAAGGTGCACTGCTGGGTCGGGATCGAGACCTGCGCGGTCCCGAGGAACAACAGGCCGGTGCCGGACGCCTTGCCGTTCGTGATCGCGACGCCGACGCCGCCGCCGGGCGACGGGATGCCGATCCCGGACAACGCCGGGACCAGCCCGCCGGTGCCGGCGCAGCCCGCGCCGTACGAGAGGAACGCGCCGGACCCGGCCTCGATGCGCGCGAGCCGCAGGTCGTCGATCTGCCAGCCGCCGAACTGCAGCCCGCTGTCCGACGTGATGCGAAACTCGATCTGCACCGACGGGTTCGCGGCCGCGATGCCGCTGATGTCGATGTCCTGCTGCACCCAACTCGTGTCGATCGTCTGGTGATCGCCGCCGCCCGGCGTCGTGAAGTTCTGATACACGAGGTTGCCGTTCACGAAGATCTGCGCCGGGTCGTAACCGCCGTCCTCGCACGCGAGCCAGCGGCGGAACTGCAGGCGGACGTTCGACGCGGTCGAGCAGTTGAAGACCGGCGAGAGCAGGCGGTTCGAGATCGACTTCTTGTAGCGGCCGTCGAGCACGATGCCGGAGACGGTGCCGCCGAGGTCGTTGCCCCAGCAGCGCGTGCCGGAGAACGCGGCCGGCGGATCGGACGGCGCGGTGCTGCCCGGCGCCTTGCGCGCCCAATCGTCGGCGTCGGGGTCGGCCGTCCCGGACAGGAGCGCGTGCGTCCAGCCCTGGTCGGAGCCGTCCGGGGTCTCGAAGTCGAACGACGCGAGCACCGTCACGGCGCCGACGTGATAGAGGTTGAAATCCGGGTCGGGCGCCTGCGACGGCGTGGTGATCGAGTCGCCTCCGCTCGAGGTCGCGGTCACGTACCAGCGCACGTTCTTCGGGGCGACCAGCGCGGGGCCGTTCGCGCCCCACGTCTCGAACGCGCCCGTCGGAGCCATTGCGGTGGTCGACCAGCTCGAACCGTTGTTCTGCGACCAGTGCAAGGTCGCGCTCGACACCGAGCCGAGCGCCGAGTGGATTTGCGCGGTGATCGGCGGCCCGTAGCCCGAAGGGATCGCGACGCCGTTCATCGGACCGTTCACCGCGACGACGCTCAGGTCGGGGATGACCGAGCCGGGGAAACCCTTCGAGGTGAACGCGCCGTCGATCTGCGCCTTGTGCGGTGTGCCGTTCAGGAGGTTCGCGTCGTCGTCGTCGAGCGCGACGAGGTGGTCGTTGATCGAGGTCGAGATCGACGAGTCGTTGAACGCGCGGAAGAGGTCGAGCATCAGAGCGTTCGCGGCGATGCCACCGGGGCCGGCGCCGAGCGCAGTCTGCAGGTTCGTGCGCATGACCCACATCGCGCCGGCGATCACGTTGCCGCTCGCGTGCACCTCGCCGTAGCAATTGTCGTTGCCGTTGCCGCAGAACGTGTACCCGTTCACGCCGTTCCTCAGGCACCCGGAGCCCGGGCCGAAGAAGTCGATCGCGAGGCACGGCTGGTCGGAGATGTAGTACGCCCAGGCGTCCGCCAACCCCTCGTGGAGCGAGCCGGTCATCGCGTCGTTGTACTGTTGGTTCGCGTAGTGCCCCTGCTCATGGTGGCTCACCGTCGAGTAGGCGGTGTTGGCGCAGCCGCTCGACGCGTTGAAGAAGTTGAGCGAGTCGCCGTCGAAGTAGGCGTTGCACGCCGCGGGGATGTTGACGTACGCGGTCACGGGGAAGTCGAACGTCACGTCGCTCGGGTCGTCGGCGCGGATGAAGTCGCGGAAGCGCGCGATGAACCAGGCTTCTTCGACCTGCGCGATGTCGAACTCCGTGAGCGACGTGTTGAACACGAAGTTCGCGGGGCTGCCCGACGAGCCGACGAGGCTGAGCGTGAGAGCGGTGCCCTGCACCGGGATGACGTTGAAGAACGGGCCGGTGAGCGCCGCATACAGCGTGACCGGGCCGTTATTCGCGATCGAGAAGTTGCCGTTCGCGTCGGTCGTGGCGACGACCGTTCCCGTCGGGCTGCCGGTGTGGATGTCGACGCTCGACAGCGCGCGCAGCTCGAGGTTGCCCGCGTTCGCCGGATCGAGATCGACGTTCACGTTCGCCTTGGTCGAGCCGTTGGTCGCCGTGCGAACCGCGTTCTCGACCCAGAGGATCGCGAGGTCTTCGTCCGCGGAGACCAGCACGCGGCCGCGCGCGGGCAGGTTGTCCGCGTCGCGGCCGACGCCCTCGATGGTGACCTGCCACGCGAGCTCCGGGCCGCGATCGGTGGCGGGGCTCTTCCAACCGAAGAGCGGCGACGGTCCGGTGATCACCGGCTCGACGTCCGTCGCGTGCGCGGCAGGGATCCCCGTCGCGGTGACGAACGCGAGCTCCGCGGCGCGCGCGGCCGGCGCGACGCCGATCTTCGGCGCGAGATCGACCGCGCCCGCGCCGGCGACGCCGACGTGATCGAGTGCGATGATTCGTCCGCTCTTCGCGTCGAAGAGCACGGTGAGCGTGCCGTCGAAAACCGGAACACCGCCGACCGCTTGGCGGAACTTCACCGCGACCTTGTCGGAACTGCCGGCGCGCGAGAGCGCGAGATGCATCACGCGCGCGTCGACGAGCTCCGAGCCTTCGAGGCCGAGCAGGTCCTGATCGCGTGCGAGCAGCGCGCGCGCGGCGGATTCGAACTCGGCGTCGGTGCGCGGGCGCTTCCCGGTCTCGATCGCGGCGCCGAAGTAGAACGTCGGCCGTTCGCGGATCGGGTCGAGCGTCGCGACGAAGCCGGCGCCGTGGCGCGCGCGGAACTTCTCGAGCGCGTTCGCGCCGAGCGGCTCGCGCGCGGCAGCGAGCGACGAGAACAGCGCGAGCAGACCGAGAGCCGGGACGGAGGCGGGGTGGCAGCGCATCGGAACTCCGGGTGTCGAGGAGGGCGCGAGAGATCGAAGACGGAGCGAGTGCGAGGCGCCGGAGGATAACCCGCGGCGCGCCGACCCTACAATCGGCCGGCTCGATGAGCGAGGTCTCGACTCAAGCCGCCGATTGTCCCTACCCCGGCTTCACGCTGCGGCGCGTGCTGCGCCCGGGCGAGGTCCACAAACCGCGCGTCGTGAAGGTCATGCGGGACGGCGAGCGCTACGTCATCAAGGACATCTCGGGGATGCACGGGCTGCTGCGCTGGCTGTACGGCCGGCGGATGTTGGCGCGCGAGGCGCGCGCGCTCGAGCGCCTTGCCGGCTCGACGCACGTGCCGCGGCTCGTCGAGCGGATCTCGCGCGACGTGATCGTGATGGAGCGCGTGAAGGGCAAGCCGCTGCACCACAAAAAGGTGATCCGGTGGTGGATGGCGCAAGCGCTCGACTCGCTCGGCGCCGCGATCGCGGAGTTGCACTCGCGCGGCTTCGTGCACCTCGACCTGCGCCAGCGCCAGAACATCCTCGTGACGATCGGCGGCCACGTGAAGCTGATCGACTTCGAGAGCTCGCTCGATCTCTCGCACGGGTTCCTTCGCTCGCGCGTGATCTTCCCGCTGCTCGCGCGCATCGATCGCCACGCGCTGCTCAAGTGGCGCTACCGCTTCGCGCGCGAGTCGCTCACGAAGCGCGAAAGGCGTCGCGTGAAGTCGTACGGCCGATTCCGGCGCTTCTGGAAGTTGAAGCGCATCGGTCGCTGGTTCAGAAAACGGTTCGAACGATCACCGAACAGCGCGTGATCGGGCACGTCGCGAGGCGAATCCGAGATCTCGAATTCGATCGCACCGCTTGTGCACCTCGCGACTTCGCTCCACCAGATTCTGTGCTTTCTCGTCCGCGCGAACCTTGACCTCACCCCCCTGAAGCAAGACACTTCCGCGCGGTTGGCGTGGCTCTGCGGTCGCCATCCTTTCCGGAACCTTCGACATCCGTTCTTTCCTGCCGCGGCGCGCCGGGCCCGGCAATGAGTGACCGCATTCCGCATGGAGGGCATTCGTGGGGAACGTTGGCAGCATCGAGAAGGTGATGGTGTTCGGCATTCTCATCATCATCCTCGGCATTCTCGGAATCGCGGTGTGGACGGGGAACGACCCCGTCGAGACGCCGACGGTCGCGTCGGGCACGGAGTCGCGCGGCACGAAGCCGCCGCCGTCGATCAAGCCGACACCGAAGACCGAGACTCCCCGCACCGAACCGGAGCGCAAGCTCGGCGCGATCACCGACCCGGCGAGCGCGCTCGGCAACGCGAACCCGCAGTCGTCGGGTGAGCGCGCGCCGGCGAACAATCCGGTCGCGAGCAACACTTTGAACCCCGCCGAGAATTCGCGCCCCGCAATGCCGACCGGCAACACGCTCACCGGCGCGCCGCCGACGGTCGCTCCGACGTCCACGCAGCCGCAGAAGCCGGCGATCGAAAACGTCGGCACTTCCGGCGTCGGCAGTGCCGGCAACATCCCGACCAAGCGGATCGGTGATCCGCCCGCGCCGCGCAAGTACGTGATCAAGTCCGGGGACACGCTGACGAAGATCTCGACCGAGCAACTCGGCAGCAGCGAGTACGTGCAGGACATCCTCGACGTGAACAAGGGCCTCGATCCGCGCCGCTTGAAGGTCGGTCAGGAGATCCTCCTTCCGACGATCAACGGTGCGAAGACCGCTCCCGCCGTCGCGGCCGATCCGAAGAAGCCCGCGACCGAGACGACGAAGGCGCTCGAGAAGCCGACGGTGCGCACCAACGAGCCGCCGAAGACCCCGCTCGCCGGCGACAGGTCGAAGCCCGCCGCGAATCCGACGAAGACGAACGGCGCGCGCACCTACACGGTGAAGAAGGGCGACACGCTCTACTCGATCTCGAAGGCGATGTACGGCACGTCGTCGAAGGTCCAGGCGATCGTCGACGCCAACAAGTCGACGCTGAAGAGCGCGAACGACCTCTCCGTCGGCATGGTGCTCAACATCCCGTGAACGAGATCGATCTCGCGGGCCGCATCGCGCGCCTGCGGGATCGCCCCGCGCTCGTCGTCGTCGGCATGATGTCGGGCACTTCCGCCGACGGCATCGACGCCGTCGTCGCGCGACTCTCCGGCGAGCGCGACTTCGATCTGCTCGCGATCCGCTCCGCTCCGCATCCGGCCGAGCTGCGACGTCGCATCCTCGGCGCGGCCGACGCGCGCGCGATGGAGATCGCGCGACTCGACGTCGACATCGGCGAGCGCTTCGCGGAGTGTGCGCGCGGCGCGATCGAAGACGCGCGGCTCTCGGCGCGCGACGTCGACCTCATCGGCTCGCATGGCCAGACCATCGCGCACATCGCGCCGGAAGCGCGGTCGTCCGGCGCGACGTTGCAGATCGGTCGCGCCGCGGTGATCGCCGAGCGGACGGGCATTCCCGTCGTCTCCGATTTCCGCGCGCGCGACGTCGCTGCCGGTGGGCACGGCGCGCCGCTCGTGCCCTACGCCGACCACCTGTTGTTCTCGCGGCCACCGGAGCGGCGCGCGCTGCTCAACCTCGGCGGCATCGCGAACGCGACGGTGGTCACCGGTCGCGTCGAGGACTGCGTCGCCTGCGACCTCGGCCCGGCGAACGCGTTGTCGGACGCACTGGTGCGCGAGGCGAGCGGCGGCAAGGAATCGTTCGACGACCGCGGCGCGCGCGCGAGTCGCGGCCGCGTCGACGCGCGACTGCTCGAGGAGCTCTTGCGCGATCCGTTCGTCGCGGCGCCGCCGCCGAAGTCCGCGGACCGCGACGCGTACGGCGCGCCGCTCGCGCGGAAGATCCTCGCCGATCGCAAGGACCTCGCGCTGGACGATCTGCTCGCGACGGCCGCGGCATTCTCCGCGCAGGCGGTCGTCGTCGGACTCGCGCGACTCGGGCTCGCGCGGCCCGACCGCGTGATCGCGAGCGGCGGCGGCGTGTTGAACGCGGCGATGATGCGCGAGCTGTCCCAACGACTCTCCGGCGTTCCGATCGAGACCACCGACGCGCACGGCGTCCCGTCGCAGGCGAAGGAGGCGCTGACGTTCGCGATCCTCGCGCGCGAGTTCGTGCGCGGTCGGCCCGCGAACCTGCCGCGCGTGACGGGCGCTGCCCGGTTCGTCGTGCTCGGGAGCTTCACGCCCTGACGCCCGCGGGCGGTTTTGTGGTTTCTTGTTCCGCGCTCCGCCCGGTTTCGTTTGGAGTTCGGCTCCCCTTCCTCGCAAACGAGTCCTCTTCATGCCCGCGCAGAAAACTCTCGGTGCCAAGGTCGCCGTCATCGGCGGCAGCGGCCTCTACTCGCTCGACGACCTGAAGATCCTCGGCGAGGTCACGCCGAAGACGCCGTGGGGGAAGCCGTCCGATGCGATCGTCGTCGGCGAGATCTCCGGCGTGAACGTCGCGTTCCTCCCGCGGCACGGTCGCGGCCATCGGCTCCTGCCGACGGAGGTGCCATCGCGCGCGAACATTGCCGCGCTGAAGTCGCTCGGCGTCGAATCGATCGTCGCCTTCTCCGCGGTCGGCAGCTTGAAGGAAGAGCTGAAGCCGCAGGACTTCGTGATCCCGAACCAGATCATCGACCGCACGCGCTTGCGGCCGTCGACGTTCTTCGGCGACGGCGTCGTCGGCCACGTCGTGTTCGCCGACCCGTTCAGCCCGCCGCTTGCCGACCTGGTGCACCGCCATGCGAAGCGGCTCGGGTTGTCGGTCCATGCCGGCGAGACGCTCGTCTGCATGGAAGGGCCGCAGTTCTCGACCCGCGCGGAGAGCCACCTTTATCGGTCGTGGGGGGCGGGCCTCATCAACATGTCCGCGATCCCCGAGTCGAAGCTCGCCCGCGAGGCGCAGATCTCCTACGCGATGGTCTGCATGGTCACGGACTACGACTGCTGGCACGAGGGCCACGACGACGTCGACGTGGCGATGGTGGTCGAGAACCTCGGGAAGAACGCCGAGAACGCCCGACGCCTGGTGCGCGCGGTGGTCGCCGACGCCGCGCGCCTCGAGGACACGAGCGGCGCGCGCGAGGCCGCGAAATTCGCGATTATGACCGCGAGGGACAAGTTCTCGAAGCCGGCGCTCGCTCGCCTGCGCTTCCTGTACCCCGACCAGTTCGGACCCGCGCGAAGCCCGGCCGCACGGAAGCCGGCTTCCCGCCGGGGCCGGCGGCGATAACCTGCTCTCGCTGCTCGGAACCAGGAACCGCTCGGACTGCGAACAACGTTTCCCCGGCCCCGACCGAGGGAACGACCGTAGCCCGGCGCCTTTTCGCGGCCCCGCGATTGCATCGGCACCCTTCGCGAGTGTTCGCATGCTTCGAGTCGCTGGAAGGAGAACCAAGATGTCCCGCACGTCCCCGTTCGTCGCGCTCCCCACGGAGCGCGCGCCGCGCCGCGCGCTCGCGGCTCTCGCCATCGCCGCCGCTCTCGCCCTCCCGGCGATCGGAGCCGAGGAGAACGCCAAGGCGCCTCGGTCGCTCGCCGACGCGGTGGGAGGCGACGTCCTCGTCTACGGGGACATCGACGTCGGGAAGATGGTGAGCGAGTGGCGCAGCCTCGACGTCGTGCGGATGTGGAATGACTCCGCGGTCCAGGAGTTCCTCGCGCCTGCGCTCGGGTCGATGAAGCAGGATCTCGCGCGCGCGAACGCGATGACCGCGATGCTGCAGGCCTACGGCATCCCCGACACGATCAAGGGCAAGGTGTCCGTCGCCGTCTTTGGCGTCGGCACCAGCAAGAACAACTCGGAGTTCTCCTGGTTCGACGTCAACAACCCGCCGAAGTCGCTCGAGGACTTCGGGGCGGGCGCGCCGCAGACGAGCATCGGTGAGGACGGCAAGTCGACCGTGAACGCGTCGTTCCCGGACCTCGTGCTCGGCATCCAGACGTCGGGCCGCGCGGCGTTCGAGGCGGCGCTCGGCCGCGCGCTCGAGCTGCCCGGCGGCGTGACGTCGGCCGACGTCACGGTCGACGGCCTCACGTTGAAGGAGACGCGCATCCCGGTGCAGATCGCTCTCGGCTTCGAAGTCGTCGCCTACCACGGCTTCGCGGGCGACACGTTCGTCCTGTCGTTGCGGAAGGAGCGCGCGGCATCGGCGCTGAAGTCTTTCGCCGCGGAGAGCATCGCGCAGGACGCGCTCTCGCAGACCTCCGGCTTCCAGCGCTGGAACGGCGCGGCGGCGCGCGGCGGCGAGGTCTTCTCTGGCTACCTGCTGCCGGCGAAGGTTGCGAAGTTCGTCGCGAACGTCGGCGGCGATTCGTTCACGCAGATCGCCGCGTCCGGCCTCGCCGACGTCGAGGGCGCGGGCTTCTCGCTCGCGTTCGAGGGTGGCCGCCTGCGCGAGACGATGAGCCTCGTGCTGCCGAAGGAGCGGAAGGGCTTCCTCGCGATGTTCGACGGCGTGAAGCCGGCGACGCCGCTCACGAGCGCGATCCCCGCCGGTGCGAATTTCGCCATCGCGTTCGACCTCGACATCGCGGCGCTCGTCGATCGCGCGCTCGGCGCCGCGGAAGGCGTGCAGCCCGGTGCGAAGGAGATGGTGGACCAGCAGCTCGCCGCCGTCGCGAACCAGATCGGCATCGATCCCCGCACCGAGATCATCGATTGCCTCGGCAGCCAGACGGTGCTGTTCGCCGCGATGCCGAAGTCCGGGATCATCCCGGATTTCGGCGGCTCGATCGCCGTGAAGGACGAAGCGCGCTTTGCCGCGCTCATCGAGAAGGTGAAGGGCCTCGCCGGCGGCGGCTCCGGCGTCACGTTCAGCGACCTGCCGATCAAGGACCGGACCGGCGCGTTCTACGTCTCGATCCCCGACGCCCCGGTCAGCCCGGCGTTCTGCCTCGCCGACGGTCGCTTCCACTTCGCTTCGACGGGAGGCGCGCTGAAGAAGACGCTCGCGAAGGCGGGCGACGCGAAGTCGATCGCGACCGAGAGCCCGGACTTCGGTCGATGTCTCTCGAGCAACGTCGGCCAGGCCGGCGCGGACGTTTCGGGGTTGATGTACGTCGACCTGCAGAAGGGCGTGGAGTTCGGACTCGGCTTCGCACCGATGGCCTTGTCGCAACTGCCCGTGAAGCTCGACGCCGCGCTCCTGCCGGATGCAGAGACGCTGAACCAGTACATCTCGGGCATCCTGATCACCACGCGCAACACGAACGACGTCGTCGTGATCGACTCGTCGTCGCCGATCGGTGGCATCTTCGCGTTCGGCGCGCTGGCTTCGCTCGCGGAGCCGATGGCACGCCCGGCGCCGCCGCCGGTCGCGGTCGCTCCGCAGCCGAGGCCTGCGCCGGTCACGCCCGCGACGCCCGCAGGCGCCGATCAGCCGTTCGTGGGGATCATGCCGGTGCCGGACGCCTCGGATGTGGGCCTCCTCGTCACCGTGGCGCCGAACGGCCCGGCCGCGGATGCGGGCGTCCTCGACGACGACATCGTGCTCAAGGTCGACGACCTCAAGGTCCGCACTTCGGGCGAGTTCTACTCGATCCTGAAGGAGAAGCAGGTCGGCGACACCGTGATGCTCGAGATCCGTCGTGGCGAAGAGCGCTTCACGATCGAGGTCATGGTCGGTCGCCGCGGCGACTACATCCAGGGCGGCTGATCGCGCGGCGGTGAGCGGCACGAACGGAACCCACGACGGCGAGAGGCGCGCGGCGGGTCGGGAGCCGCCGACGCCGCCGGGTCGCCGCCTCCTCGTCGCGGGCGTCTTCCTCCTCCTCGTCCCGATCCTCTTCCTGCTGATCGAGCAGGAGGACTTCTCGCAGGTTGGGCTCGAGCGCGTCGAGTGGATCGTCCTCGGCGCGCTCCTGGTCGCGCGCCTCGCGGTGTTCGTGCGCTTTGGCCTGCGGCTGTTCCCGCTGCTCGACCTGCCGCTGCTCGGCTTCGTCTTCGTCGCGACCGGTGGCGAGGACAGCGCGCTCGACCCCGCGCTGTTTTTCATCTACGCGCTGCTCGCGCTCTACCTCGGCCGCGCGCCGCGGCGCCGACGCAACGTCGCGTACCCGGTGATGTTCCTCGCCGGCATCGTCGCGATGTACGGGCTCGTCGTCGCGCACGACTACCGCAGCACGCGGGTCGCGATCGCGAACGCACGCGTGGAGCTCGTGCAGTCCGCGGTCGTCGTGCGCGCCGCGATCAACTCGGACGTGTTCGATCGAGCCGCCCACGACGCGCTGTTCGAGAACCTGCGCCGGCGCGTCGACGAGGACCGCCGGGAGGACCCGATCGTCGGCAGCTCGCTGTTCTTCCAGCGCGACGAGACCACCGACGGCACGCCCGCGCCGGACGCTTCACTCGACGGCGCCTACCTGACGATCGCGAACGATCTCGATGCGCGGTCCGCGAGCCTCCTCGACGCGAGCGCGCGCCTGCGCGCCGCGATGACGCGAGCGGAAGCGGACGAGCTCCGGGCGGCGATGAGCGCACTGTTCGACGAGACGGGCAACCGGATCATCCTCGCGTTCAACGCGTACGCGATGCGGATCGACGAAGGAAGCGGTCC
>CAZOLL010000017.1:1076-19361 GCA_964580365.1 uncultured Phycisphaeraceae bacterium | reverse complement strand
GGATCTTCCACAACGAGGCCGGCAACGGTCTCCTGTGTGAGGTCTACCAATGTCCGACTCCGCATCGCGGCGCTTCCAGAACTTCCTGTCCCGAGGGGTGTGGGAAGTCGACCTTGCGGGCATCCCGACCTTCCGCGCCATCTTCTATCGCGTGCTCCGCATCGCGTACCTCGCTGCGCGCGGCTTCGTCCGCAACCGCATCACGATGAGCGCCGCGGCGCTCACGTACACGACCGTGCTCTCGCTGGTCCCGCTGCTCGCGATCGGCTTCGCGCTCGCGAAGGGCTTCGGCGCCTACGACAAGCTGGTGACCGAGAAGCTCGTGCCGCTGATCGACGAGTACTTCGGCGAGGGCGGCGGCTCGGGCGTGCGCGACGCACTGATGAAGATGATCGAGTTCGTCGGCAACACGAACTTCGCGAACCTCGGGATGATCGGCCTGCTGCTCTTGTTCCTCACCGCGATCCGCCTGATCGGCGCCATCGAGATCGCGTTCAACGGCATCTGGGGCGTCACACGCGCGCGCACGATGGTGCGCAAGCTCACCGACTACATCGCGATGCTGATCATCGCGCCGGTCGCACTGCTCGCCGCGACGGCCGCGAACAGCGCGGCGCAGAGCAACTCGCTCGTCACGTACCTGAGCGAAGACCTGCACCTCGGGTTCTTCGTCAACCTCGCGTTCAAGTTGATCCCGCTGGTGGTGCTGTGGGCGGGCTTCACCTTCATGTACGCGAGCCTGCCGAACACCCGCGTGTCGGTGCGCTCCGCGATCGTCGGCGGGATCGTCGGCGGCACGCTCTGGCAGGTCTCGCAGGTCCTGATGGTGAAGCTCCAGCTCGGCATCTCGGGATACAACAAGATCTACGCCGGCTTCGCGGCGATCCCGATCTTCCTGTTCTGGGTGTTCGTCGGCTGGGTGACGGTCCTGCTCGGCGCGCAGGTCGCGTGGGCGCACCAGCAGGAGCCGGTGTTCGAGGAAGCGCTGGTCCCGGTGCCGACGCGTTCGGCCGAACGCGAGGCGATCGCCCTGCGCGCGCTGCGTTTGATCATCGAAGTGTTCGTCGGCGGCAAGAAGCCGGACAAGATCGATTACCTCGCGACGCGCCTGCAGCTGCCGGTGCACACCGTCGAGGACGTGCTGCAGCCGCTCGTCGACCGCGGCATCATCGCGCGCGCCGACGGCCGCGGGACCGCGGGATACATTCCGACCGTAGACCCGGAGCACATCCGCGTGCAGTCGATCCTCGACGCGATCCGCGGCGCCCCGGAGAACGGCGATCTGACGAAAGACCCGGTCGACGCGGTCGTCGCGCGGTTGCGCGACGCGGGCGCGGCGTCGCCGCACAACATCACGCTGCGCGAGCTGATCCGCGCGCGCGAGGTGAGCTGACGGGAAGCGTGGCGGCAGGGGTCGGTGGCGGGGACACGAAGCACACGAAGAGACACGAAGCGCGCCGCGGCCGAAGGGGGCGGGGTGCGTGAACGACATCGGCGGCCGGAACACAGAGACACAGAGACACAGAGACGCGGAGGACGCGGAGAGCACCGCGGCCGACGGACGCGGGGTGTTCTGAGGACGCGGAGGCGCCGGACTTCGTCCGGCGGTTTCCTGCGGGAGTCTCGCGCGCACGAGAGTCTCGGTTCGGGTTGCGTGCTTGGGGAGAGTTGTTCGCCGTCGGCTCTCGCACGCGCGAGACTCCCGCAGGAAACTCGATCGCGCTACGCGCGCTCGCCCTCCGCTCGGTCACCGGACAGTCGATCGGTGACGACGACTTCAGTTCGTGTGCTGAGGTCGGTCGTGATCGATCGACAGCACGCACGACTCGGGAGCTGGAAGCGCGACACACACGAATCGCTGAGCGGGGGTCCGGCGCGCGCAGCGCGCCCGAGTTTCCGGGGAGAGCGTCCCGCGTGCGGGAGCTGTCCACGAAGAACGTCCCCAAGCACGCGAATCAAAGAAAGGCTCTCGTGCGCGGGACGCTCTCCCCGGAAACCGCCGGCCGAAGGCCGGCGCCCCCGCGTCCCCGAGCACCCCCTGCGTCCGTCGGCCGCGGCGCTCTCTGTGTCCTCTGCGTTCTCCGCGTCCTCCGCGTTCAGGCCAAGCCCCGTCCGCCGCTCAGTTCGCGCTTCGTGCCTCCTTTGTGTGCTTCGTGTTCCGGGCCACCGACTCCTAACTTCGCGGGAACTCCCAGGCGTTCACCGCGCGTTCCCCGACGCTGGAGGTGTCGCATGAAGCTCCGTCCGTTCGCCCTGGTCGCGTCCCTCGCCCTCGCCGCGCTCTCCGTCGTCGCGTGCGTCGAGCTCACTGGCCAGCGCATCTCGTGGTTCCACGACGTCGCGAAGGACGAGCTGCGGTTCCTCATCTGTTACGACGGCATCCATGAGGGCTCGCATGACCCGGCGGGGACGGAGCAGCTCCCGGAGTTCGTCGCGAACGGCGACGTGATGCTGCTCGACTGGCCGTTCCACATCGATCGGAAGGAGTTGGGCGAGCGCGTCACGAAGGCGGACGCGTTGCCCGAGGAGCGCGCGTTCCTCGAGCGGTTGCTCGCGATGCGCACCGAGGCCGTCGGCTGGTACGTCGAGCCGAACAATCGCATCGGCGCGCTGCAGCGCGTCATCGTCCCGCAGGTTTCGCGCGTCATCGCCGCGGCGAACGATCTCATCAACGCGGAGATCGTCGCGGACGAGGGCGACGGTGACGCTGAGTGGCCGCGCACGGTCGAGCTGTGCCGCGACGCGGCGAAGCAGGGACACCAGTGGATCGCGCTCGACGGGCAGCAGTTCGTGTTCACGGTGCCGGTCCAGCGCGACGAGTGGGAGCGCGGCAAGCGCGCCGTCGTCGACAGCCTCATTCGGGGCCTGGTCGGCAGCGGCGGCGACGAGGTGGCCGACATGCACCGCGCGCTCGACGCGATCGCGCGCATGCCGGTGTCGTTGATCGACGACGGCGACCACGTCACGGTGCTCCTCGGCCTGCCGAAGTCGCCCGGCATCGCGCGCGCCGAGGTGCGTGACGAGTATTCGACGGCGCTCGAGTCGCTCGTGAAGGAGCAGGTGAAGGCGCCGCTGCTCGCGTCGCTCGGCGAGGCGGCGATCCGCGGCGCGCCGGCTGATTCCGCACTCGCCGACCTGATCGCGTGGGGCGCGCCCGAGTTGACGGCGCTCGCGCTCGTCGAGCGCATCGATCGCATCCGCGCCGCGAACCCCGGCGTCGACGCCGACGTCACTCGCGAACGCGCGGCGCTCACGCGCTTCGTGACCGAGTGGAACGACGCGGGCCGCCTGCCCCCGGCGCCGGAAGGCGACCAGCGGCGCGAATGGCTCGAGTGGTACGCCGCGGTCGCCGGGCACTGATCTCACCGCGGGACCGCACGGTCCCGCGCGCCGGCCCTTTCATCGTCCTTTGCAGGAGAGTAGAACGCCGGCCGCTTCTGGCGGCCAAGGCGTCATCTGACGTCTTCCTGCACTCGATGGGAGCCGAGCATGTCCGACGCGTCCGGTCCGGTGGCCGCAGTGCCGGAGGAGAAGGGGCACCCGCAGGGCCTGTACCTGCTGTTCTTCACCGAGATGTGGGAGCGCTTCTGCTACTACGGCATGCGAGCGCTGCTCGGGCTGTACGTCGCGGCCGCGTTCTGCTCGGGCACGGCGGCGGAGCGGCAGAGCCAGGCGGGAGTGAAGTACGGCGCGTTCACCGCGCTCGTGTACGCGACCGGCATCTTCGGCGGGATGATCGCCGACAAGCTGCTCGGGTACCAACGCGCGGTGCTCCTGGGCGGGCTCTTCATCGCGGCCGGAGAGTTCCTGCTGCTGGTGCCGAAGGAGAACATGTTCTTCTTCGGGCTCGCGCTGATGATCGTCGGGAACGGCCTCTTCAAGCCGAACATCTCGAGCATCGTCGGCAAGCTCTACAAACAGGGCGACCCGCGCCGCGACCGCGGCTTCACGATCTTCTACATGGGGATCAACCTCGGAGCGTTCATCGCGCCGCTCGTCTGCGGCGTGGTGTCCGATCTCTCGGGGCTCCTGCCCTGGGTCGAGGACGGTTTCGTCGGCGACGGCGGCGCGCTCAAGAACTACCGCTACGGCTTCGCGTGCGCCGGCCTCGGCATGCTGCTCGGCTTGCTCAACCTGCAGCTCGGCAAGCACCGGCTCGGCGAGCACGGCAAGGCCCCGGCCGACAAGCAGGGTTACGGGCACTTCTTCACCGTGCTGGTCGGCGGACTCGCGGCCGCCGTCGGGATCTACTTCCTCCTCAGCCAGGACGCGCTGCTCGAGATCATCCTCTACGTGCTGATGGGCGGCTCCATCTGCTACCTCGTCGTCATCGGGTTCCAGAACGACAAGGTGCAGCGCGAGAAGCTCTACGTGCTGATCCTCCTGCTCCTCGCGAACACGCTGTTCTGGGCGTTGTTCGAGCAAGCCGGCAACTCCTTCAACTTCCTCGCCGAGAACCTCACCGACCGCATGACGCCGTTCGGCGAGTTCAAGACCGCGTGGTATCAGTCGGTGAACCCGTTCTTGATCGTCGCGCTCGCGCCGGTGTTCGTCGCGATCTGGAAGGCGCTCGGGCGTTTCGACCCGACGATCCCCGCAAAGTTCGGCCTTGCGTTGATCCAGCTCGGGCTCGGCTTCACGATCCTGATCATCGGGATCAAGGTGACGCCCGAGGGCGGGAAGATGGCGTTCTACTTCCTGTTCGGAACCTACCTGCTCCACACGATGGGCGAGCTGTGCCTGTCGCCGATCGGGCTCTCGATGGTGACGAAGCTGGCGCCCGCGGCGCAGGTCGGGTTCGTGATGGGCGCCTGGTTCATGTCGATCGCGGTCGGCAACTTCCTCGGCGGGAAGATCTCCGAGTCGATCGCGAAGAGTCAGGAGGGCCGGGCGATCGGCCTGTCGGACTACGGCGCGGTCTTCAATGACGTCATGCTCTACTCGATCGTGACCGGCGTCGTGCTCTTCCTCGCCGCGCGACTCGTCAACCGATGGATGCACGGAGTCAGATAACCGATCGGAAGCCCGGTTTTTCCCGGGGCGTGCCGCGTCCTCATCCGCGGAGGATCGCGTCATGATCGATTCGCGGCCCGGGTCGTTCGACCGGCCGATCTGGGACCCGGAGCGCGGGCGCTTCGTGCGCGTCGACGTGACGGCGTGCGACGCCGAAGTCTGGGTCGCGGTGTTCCTCCTCGTGCGCGCCTACGTCGCGCGGCTGTCGATCTTCCGCGGCGGACGCTCGGTCGAAGGGGTCGATCCCGACGACGTCGCGTCCGACATCGTCGCGCAGGTGCTCGAGCGCTGGGACCACGAGAAGGTCTCGCTCGGCGTCTTGTGTCGCCGCGCCGCGCGCCGCGTCATCGACCTCCACCGCAAGGTCGAGCGCCACCGCGCGGATCACGCGACGCTTGCCTACCTCCTGAAAACGGGCTGACCTCCCGCCGATGTTCAAGAACCACCCGCGCGGGCTCGCGCCGCTGTTCTTCACCGAGATGTGGGAGCGGCTGCAGTTCTACCTGCTGGTCGGGATCCTCGTCGTCTACGCGTCCGACGTCGAGCGCGGCGGGCTCGGGCTGCCGCTCGAGCAGGCGAACCGCATCAACGGCACCTACCTCGCGATGGTGTACTTCACGCCGTTCCTCGGCGGGCTCATCGCGGACCGCTGGCTCGGCTACCGCCGCTCGGTCCTGATCGGCGGGCTCCTCTTCATCGCGGGCCTCGTGATGCTCGGCATGCCGGGGATGAGCGCGTTCTACGCGGGCCTCACTCTCGTCTGCTGCGGCAACGGGTTCTTCAAGCCGAACATCTCCGCGATGGTCGGCAACCTCTACGAGCGCGGCGACCCGCGCCGCGACACCGGCTTCAACGTCTTCTACATGGGCATCAACATCGGCGCGGCGGTCGCGAACCTCGCCGCGGCGCCGATCCGCAACGTGTGGGGCTGGCGCTGGACGTTCTTCGGCGCGGCGATCGGCATGGCGATCGGACTCGTCGTGCTGATCATGAACTGGAAGCTGCTCGAGAGCGCCGACCGCAAGCCGGAGCGAACGAAGGACGACGCGTCGCTCGCGACGATCTTCGGGAAGATCCTGGTGCCTGCCGCGGTTTTCGGCGCGGCGGGGTACTTCCTCGCGGCCGGCATCCCGGCGATCGGCTCGAAGGTCGCGCCGAGCTACTGCGGCTTCCTGCTCGGAATGGTGCCGGTATTCTTCTCGTTCTGGCGCATGTCGCGCACGGCGCCCGAAGCCGAGCGCCCCGGTCTTGCGGCGATCCTCCCGATCTACCTCGCGGGCGGCACCTTCTTCATGGTGCTGCACATGAACAGCTCGGCGCTCACCGTGTGGGCCAACAACACGACCGACCGTCAGGTGTCGTGGGTGCCGCGCGTGTGGACGCAGGACGCGCTGCCCGCGTACTTCGGCAACGCCGATTCCTCGGTGCCGCGCCCCGACGAGCGCACGCTCGTCGTCGTCGACGCG
Source organism: uncultured Phycisphaeraceae bacterium (assembly GCA_964580365.1). GTDB lineage: Bacteria > Planctomycetota > B15-G4 > B15-G4 > JADJEK01 > CAZBOK01. The sequence goes on along the minus strand of CAZOLL010000017.1, from coordinate 12,882 downwards.
CTCACCGCGAAGATGGCCGGTACGAAGAAGCTGACCGACGCAAAGGCGAAAGAACTCGCCGCGCTGCCGGGCCTTCGCGCGGTCACGACGTGGACCAGCGCGAACGGCGCCGAGAACGTGCCGGAGCGCACCGACGAGCTCGGCGCGTTCGTGTACCCGGACGACGAAGTGAAGATCGACGCGGCGAGCAACGCGGTGACGCTCGTCGACGGCGCGCACGCGGCGAAGAAGGTCGCGTTCGTGGCCGGCATCGAGGGCAAGGACGTTCCGGTCGTGCTGATCGACCAGAAGACGCGCGACAAGGTCTACGCGAAGGCCGGCGCCGCTCGTCTACCGCCGGGCGAGTTCATCCGCGTGGTGAACCCGGAGATCTACCAGAGCTGGAATCCGATCTGCGTCGTGCTGTTCACGCCGCTCGTGATCGGGTTCTTCGCGATGCTGACGAAGCGCGGGCGGCAGGTGAGCACGGCGAAGAAACTCTTCTACGGGATGCTGCTCACGTCGGGCTCGATGCTCGTGATGTCCATCGCCGGCCATCTCTCCGACGGCGGCAACGTGAAGGTCGCCGGCGCGTGGCTCGTCGGCACCTATGCGGTGATCACGTTCGGCGAGCTGTGCCTGTCGCCGATGGGGCTGTCGCTCGTCACGAAGCTCTCGCCCAAGCGCTACGTCGGTTTGATGATGGGCGGCTGGTTCTGCGCGACGTCGTTCGGCAACAAGCTGTCCGGCTTCCTCGCGGAGCTGAAGGAGAAGCTGCCGCCTTCGACGTTCTTCCTCGTCGTGATGGCGGCGGCGCTCGCGGTCGCGGGGCTCCTGCGCCTCGCGCTGCCGAAGCTCAACCGGACGCTGCAGCAGTACGGGGCCTGACGCGCGTCCGCGCGACGAGGTCGTGAACGGCCGCGTGGTCCTTCGTCAGCATCACGGTCACGAGCCACGACCCCGTGAGCAGCACGCTGACCATGAAGCCCGCGCGGTTGAACGCTCCCTGTGGATCGTCCGCGACGGGCGTCGGCAGGAACATCGTTGCGTGCGCGATCTCCCACGGCAGCAGCTTCACCGCGGTTCGCGCGAGCGCGCGGAGGAACGAGATGCGGCTGCCGTCGACGCCGATCACCGTCATGCCGAGCAAGCGCTTCGCGAGCGTGCCGCGCAGCGAGCTCGACTCGAGCGCGGCGAAGTAGAGCCACACCGGCAGCGACATCGTGCCGAGCGTGACGAGCCACACCGTTTTTCCGTCGTGGTGCCACGCGGGCGCGGGCTCGCCGGCCGCGTGCTTCATGCCCGACGCGAGCAGGCTCGCCAGCGCCGCGAACGGCAGCACGTCGAGCAGGTAGGCGACGAGCCGCTTCGGGACGGGGACGACCGGGACTTCGGCGGAGGACGCGTCGTTCATCGGGGCGCGGCACCATACACGAGCCTGTCGTTCGGCACGCGAAGGGACCGATCGTCCCCGCGGGCGGCATGGCCGACCTCGAGCGCGCGTCCGCGGGCGGGTTGCCCGACAGCCGCGTCGAAGGGATGCTCGCGCACGCGGCGCTGATCGCGGGCGACACCGACGGCGGCGTCGCGCACTCCGAGAAGGCGTTCGACTACGGGATTCCCGACGGCGCCAACACGCGCGGCGTCGCGGCCTTCAACCTCGCGTGCGGGGATGCGCAAGGGACGGCTCGACGAGGCGGCGGGACAGGGGTTCGGCCGCCGCGCCGAGTGAGAGCGCGACGAGGACCTGTCGCGACTGCGGTCCGACCCGCGCTGGGCCCCGCTCGTCGCACGACGGTCACAGTGACGCAACGCGCGCGAAGGCGCGTTCGATTCCCGGGCGTCACCACCCCGCGGACCCGGGATACATTGCCCGACCGCGCTGCGAGTTCGCACCCAGACTGACGACATGATCTCGTCCCTCTGCGTCGCGCTGTGCGCGTTCTTGCCCCCGAACGGCGAGGACGTGCTCCCGACGCCCCTCTCCGACGCGACGCCCGGGCTGGTCCCGGCCGTCGGCGCTTCCGTCCCCGTTCCGGCCGAGGATTCCGGCGCGGTCCAGACGGTCCAGGTGACGCGCGGGCTCGAGTACCCCGCCGACGACGCCTTCCGCCTCTCGTGCGACGTCTACACGGCGACCGCTCCGACCGAAGGCAGCGACGGCGACGAGCCGCGCCCCGCGATCGTGTTCGTGGTCGACGCCGACGAGACGCCGAGCACCCTGCTCTCGGACGGCGCCCGCGCGGTCGCCGGCGGTGGTCTCGCCGGGGTCGTCGCCGAAGTGCGCGAGGCGCACGCCGAGTCCGACTTCGGCGCGCTCTTGCGCTTCCTCTCGCGCGCGGGCCGGACGATCGGCGTGGACGCGACCCACGTCGCGCTGTGGGACGGTGCGTCGGGGCTCGACGAAGCGTCCTCGGCCGGCACCCACGTCCCCGTGCTCTGGGCCGGCGCGAACGGCGCGCAACCGCTCGCCGAGGAGACCGGAGTCGAGAAGCTCGCCGACGGCACTCCGGCGGCGCCGGCCGGCGTCGCGACCGAGGGCACTCCGGCCCGCACCGCCGAGGCGAACCCGGAGGCGCCGTTCTCCGTCGACGCGCTCGACCCGGTGTCCGAACGCGAGGTCGCGCGACGTCTCGTCGAGTGCGGGCAGATCCGCCGCGCGTTGCCGTTCCTGCGACGGCTCGCGGACCACGGGGACGCCGACGCGGCGCTCCTGCTCGCCGTCGGCGTCGCGCTGGTCGACGCAGGCGAGCACGCCGCGGGAGCGGCGTACCTCACGCGCGCCTTCGCGATCGGCATCGAGGACGGCGCCGCCACGCGCGGCCGCGCCGCGTTCGCGCTCGCCTGCGCTGCGGCCCACGCCAGCCGCCACGACGACGCGTTCGCGCGCCTCGAGGAAGCGGCCACCCAAGGCTTCGGCCGCCGCGCGACGTGGGAGCGCCACCCGGATCTCGCGGGGCTGCACGCCGACGCGCGCTGGCCGGCTGTTCTCGCGCGTCTCGCGCGCTGAGTTCCCGCTCTCGGGCTCGAGGCCGAATCCGTTCCCGCTTCCCGCGAACCCGACCCGCGCCGCGGGCCCGGTCCCGTCGTTGTTTCCCGCCGCTAAGCTCCTCGCACCATGGCCGACGCATCGCGACCGCGGTTCGAGCTGCTCTCCGACGAGCGACGCGTGCTGGGCACGCTGATCGAGAAGGGGCTCTCGACGCCGCAGCAGTATCCGCTCACGCTGAACTCTCTCACGACCGGCTGCAACCAGCGCAACAACCGCGAGCCGATCACGCACTTCACGGACGAGGACGTCGAGCGCACGCTCGAGAAGCTGCGCGCAATGGGGCTCGTTGCCACCGTGATCGGCGAGTCGGGCCGCGTGGCTCGCTGGCGGCAGGAGTTCGGCACGCGATACGAGCTGCGCGGCGCCGACCTCGCGATCGTGGGCGAGCTGCTCCTGCGCGGCGCGCAGAGCGAGGGCGAGCTGCGAACGCGCGCGTCGCGCATGCGCGACATCCCGTCGCTCGAGGAATTGAAGGCGCTGCTCGAGAAGCTGCGCACGTTCGATCCGCCGCTCGTCGTGCGGCTCACGCCGGCCGGGTTCGTGCGCGGCGTGCGTTGGACGCATGCGCTGTATCCGCAGGCGGAGCTCGACGCGATCGTCGCGGCGGAAGCGAGCGGCGCCGCGGCGCCCGCCGAGTTCCACGCCACTTCGGCTCCGTCTGCGCCGTCTGCGCCGTCTGCGCTGTCCGCGCCGCGCGCGAGCGACGCCGTCGCCGAGCTGGTCGACCGCATCTCGCGACTGGAGGACCGGCTCTCGCGCCTCGAGAGCCGGCTCGACGGAGGAATCCCGTGAAGCCGATCGTTTCCGCTGCTCTCGTCTCCGCGCTGTGCGCGTTCTCTTGCGGCAGTCTCGACCGCGACGAGTCGCATTCGGGGTTCGTCACCGGGACGCTCGGCGCCGTGCCATCCGGTTTCAGCGTGGCCGAGACGAGCGGCGTCGGACAGCCCGCGACGTGGGAGCTTCTCGCCGATCCGATCGCGACGCCGGGTCCGCGCGCAGAGCCGCGCGCGGTGCGCGTCACGACGCAGAACACCGGCGCGACCTACAACCTCTTGCTGACCGACGCGTCCTACTTCGCCGACGTGCTCGTCGAAGTCGCGATGCGCGCCGACTCCGGCGTCGAGGACCAGGGCGGCGGTGTCGTGTGGCGCGCGCTCGACGGCAACACGTACTACCTCGCGCGCTGGAACCCGCTCGAGAAGAACCTGCGCGTGTACCACGTGGTCGATGGCAAGCGCACGCTGCTTGGCTCGGCGAACGTCGACGGCAGCGCGGACGGGTGGCAGACGCTCGCGGTCCGCTCGCGCGGCGACTCGATCCGGGTTTCGTTCGGCGGCCAGCCGGTGCTCGAGCTGAACGACAAGACGATCTCCGGCGGCGGCCGCGTCGGCCTGTGGACCAAGGCCGACGCCTGCACGACGTTCCGCGCGTTCTCCGTCGAGAGCTGAGCGCAAAGCGTTCACGGTCGCCCCAGCTCCGACGCGATCCCACGCGTCGAGTCCCGTTGAACGGGCCCGGGCCCGAGCCCGAACCTCGGACCTCGAGACTCAGGTTCGGGGCCGGTCCCGTCCCCGGTCTTCGAATCACGCGGACCCAGGCCGCGAGGGCCCGAGTTCCTCTCGAGCGCGTCGAAACCGCCCCTGCTCGATGCTCCCGCTTGCGGCGAGCGCGCTCGAAGGGGATACTTCGCCCCGCCGTGACTCGCACCACGTTGATCACTGCACTGGTCGCCGCGCTCTTCGCGCCGGCGTTCTCCGCTTCCGCGCTCGGCGGATCGACCCCCGCTCAACCCGCGGGCATCCGACACGCGCAGATGGCCGGACGATCGATCGCGAAGTACCCGTACTTCGAGACCGTGAAGGACTTCAACCAGGGCGACACGGTCGAGTTCGCGATCGACCCGAACCGCTACCCGTTCCTCGTCGGCAAGAGCGCGAACGTCTACGTGATCCGCACGCGACTCGGTTCGCGCATCACGAAGAACCCGCCGCCGCTGTTCGACTGCACGGGCTCCGGTCCGAAGCCGATCACCTTCCAGGCGGGCACGATCCAGGCGAACACCATCGCGCTCGCGAACGGCACGCTCTCGGGCGCGGCGGGACTCCACCTCGGCGTCGGCTACGACATCGTGGTCGACCTCAACACGAACGGCGTGCTCGACGACGGCGACCTCGTCGACGGGACGCCGGAGCACCCGGGCTTCTGGGTCGTCGCCGACACCGCGGCGCTCGGCCCGCTCGCGGTCACCGAGACGCTCTACTCGGGCGGCTCGTGGCTCGGCCAGGATCTCTACTACCCGACCGAGATCGCCGCGCTCGGCAAGTTGCCGCTCGTGATCGTGAGCCACGGCAACGGGCACAACTACCAGTGGTACGACCACATCGGCTTCCACCTCGCGTCGTGGGGCTGCATCGTGATGTCGCACCAGAACAACACGGGTCCCGGCATCGAATCGGCGTCGACGACGACGCTGACGAACACGGACTACCTGCTCGGCAACCTGGCGACGATTGCGAACGGCGCGCTCGACGGGCACCTCGACGTGCACCGCATCGTGTGGATCGGCCACAGCCGCGGCGGCGAGGGGGTGGTGCGCGCCTTCAACCGCATCTCGACCGGCGCCTGGGCGCCCGTCCATTACGCCGAGTCCGACATCGTCTTGATCTCGAGCATGGCGCCGACCGACTTCCTCGGCTTCTCGAAGTCGCACATGTTCGGCGTGCCTTACCACCTCTGGACCGGCGCCGCCGACAACGACGTGAACGGCTGCGCGAACTGCGATCTCTGCCAGACCTACCAGCTCCACGACCGCGCGATGGGCTGGCGCCTGTCGACCACGATCGAGGGCTGCGGGCACGGCGATTTCCACGACGCGTCCGGATCGGTCGCGACCGGCCCGTGCCTGATCGGCAAGCCGAACGCTCACTTGATCCAGCTCGGCTACATGTTGCCGCTCGTGAAGTGGTTCACCGAAGGCGACGACGCCGCGACCGACTTCCTGTGGCGCCAGTACGAGACGTTCCACCCGATCTCGGCGCCCGTCGCGAACCCGTGCGTGTCGGTCGAGCTGATGTACCGCGGCGGACCCGAAGTCCCGCACTTCACGATCGACGACTTCGAGACCAACCCGGCGACCAACCTGTCGAGCTCCGGGGGCGCCGTGAGCGCGACGGTGCAGGGTCTGGTCGAAGGCTCGTCGAACGACTCGGACAACGCGTTCACCTACGTCGTCGGCGACAACTTCAACAGCATCACGCTCGCCGGCGACGACGACCACAGTCACGTCGCGGTGTTCGCGTTCGACGGCAACACGAACTACGACCTCACGTTCGACGTGGTGCCCGAAGGTCGCGTGGCCGCGCGGTGGGACTTCCTTTCGTTCCGTATGGCGCAGCGCTCGCGCAACCCGCTCACGACCGCGCAACTCGGCGACCTCTCGTTCGTCGTGACGCTGCGCGACGGCGCGGGGACCGCCAGCTCGATCGACGTGAGCGCCTATGGCGGCGGAATCGAAGAGCCCTACCAGCGCAGCGGCTGCGGAGTGGGCGCGGGCTGGGCCGCCGAGTTCGAAACGATCCGCCTCCGGCTCACCGACTTCCAGGCGAACGGGAGCCCGCTCGACCTCACCGACATCGTCGCCGTCGAGATGCACTTCGGGCCGTCGTACGGCTCGCCGATGGGTGCACTCGCGATCGACGACGTCGAGTTCGCGAGCAACTGACATGAGCCTCCGTCGAACGCTCGTCACCGGGATCGTGTTCGCCGGCCTCGTCGCGGGCAGCCTGGTCGCGTTCGTCGGCGGTCCGCAGGACCAGGGCCCGCCGCCGCTGCCGAAAGACCCGTTCTCGCGACCGGTCACGCTGGTCGAATCGTGGCCGTTCGCCGTCGCGGAGCCGTACGCGCACACGTGGCAGTCCGAGCAGCCGCAGGTCTCGCGCGGCGTGATGCTCGTGCTCGCGGCCGACCGCGAGATGCTGCACCCGCGCCAGGGCCTCGAGCCCGTGCTCTACGTCGGCGGCCGCACCGCCGAGCGGGTGAACACCGGCGAGCTGTCCGGATACCTCGTCGTGCTGGTGCCGGGCGACGTCGACCTCGCCGACTCGCCGATCTTCTTCGGCACGCCCGCGCTGCCCGAGCAGGTCGACGCCGGCCGCATCGCTGCCGAGCTCGCCTCCGCCCGTAGGAAGGGCGTGCGCCCGCCGGATGCAGCGATGGTCGCCAAGGCTGCGCGCCGGGCGATCGAGGTGAAGGACCAGCACGAGCTCTACCTCGAGGCCGCGATGATCATCGAGCGCGTCTCGCCGAACGAGTCCGACCTCGTGAACGGACTGCGCGCGCCGCTGGTCAAGTAATCGCGAAGCGTCGCTATCCTGTCCGCGCACCGCGGGCGGCCGTCCCGCCGCTCCGCTCGACGAAGCCCCGCACCCCGCTCCGGGAGTCCGCCATGCCCGCGACCCGCCGTGCCTTCCTCCAGACCTCCTCCGTCGCGGGCGCCGCCGCGCTGCTCTCGCGCGCCGGCTTCGCGCACGTCGCCGGCGCCGATCGCATGAAGGTCGGCGTGATCGGCTGCGGCGGCCGCGGCCTCGGCGCTGCGGTGAACTGCGCGCAGGCCGACCCGTCGGTCGTCATCTGGGCGCTCGGCGACGTGTTCCAGGAGCGCGTCGACGGCGCGTGCGCCGAAGGCGAAGGCGGTCTGAAGCAGCTCGGCGAGCGCTTCCAGGTCGCGACGGAGCGTCGCTTCACCGGCTTCGATGCATACAAAGGTGTGCTCGCGTCCGACTGCGACCTGGTGATCCTCGCCACGCCGCCGCACTTCCGGCCGATGCACTTCGCCGCCGCGATCGAAGCGGGCAAGCACGTCTTCTTCGAGAAGCCGGTCGCGGTCGACGCGCCCGGCGTGCGCCGCGTGATCGAGGCGTCGGAGGCGGCGGCGAAGAAGGGCCTTGCCGTCGTGACCGGCACGCAGCGCCGCCACCAGGCGCCGTACCTCGAAGTCATGAAGCGCATTCACGGCGGCGACATCGGCGCGATCACCGCGCTCGAAGCGGGATGGATGCAGGGCGGCCTCTGGATGCACAAGCGCCAGCCGCAGTGGTCCGACATGGAGTGGCAGCTGAAGAACTGGCTCTACTTCACGTGGCTCTCGGGCGACCACATCGTCGAGCAGCACGTTCACAACATCGACGTCTGCAACTGGGCGATGGACGCGCATCCGATCGTCGCCACGGGAATGGGCGGGCGACAGGTGCGCACCGATCCCGCGTACGGACACATCTACGACCACTTCGCGATCAACTTCGAGTACGCGAACGGCGTGCGCATGCACAGCGCCTGCCGTCAGATCGACGGCTGCGCGGGCGGCGTCTTCGAGCGCGTGATCGGCAGCAACGGCGTCGCGGAGATGTGGGCGGGCGGCGGCATCGGCATTCGCGGCGAGAAGGAGTGGGACTGGGAAGGCGACGCGGCCGACCCGTACGTGCAGGAGCACGTCGACCTGATCGCCAGCATCCGCTCCGGCAAACCGCTGAACGAAGGCGTGCGCATCGCCGAGAGCACGCTCACCGCGATCATGGGCCGGATGTCCGCCTACACCGGTCGCGCGATCAAGTGGGACGAGGCGCTGAACTCGAAGGAAGATCTCTCGCCGAAGTCCTACGACATGGGCCCGATCGCCGTCGCGCCGGTCGCGATGCCGGGCAAGACGCAGTTCTCTTGAGCGCACCGCGCGCGCGTCACCGTTCCGAGGAGAGCGCGATGGATCGTCGAAACTTCATCAAGGCCGGCGCCGCCGCCGGCGCGGCCGCGATGTTCCTGAAGTCGGCGAGCGCGGCGAACGCCGCGGAGCCCGACGCGTCCGCGGCGCAGGAGTCGCCCAACGCGCCGTTTTCGCTGAAGTATGCGCCGCACTTCGGGATGTTCCGCCACCACGGCGGCGGCGACCTCGTGAAGGAGCTCGAGTTCATGCACTCGATGGGCTTCCGCGCAATCGAGGACAACGGCATGAGCGGGCGCCCGAAGGAGGAGCAGGAGCTGATCGGCAAGACGCTGCAGCGCCTCGGCATGGAGATGGGCGTCTTCGTCGCGCACAACAATGCGTGGGGCGGCCCGCACTTCACGTCCGGCGACCCCGAGCAGCGAGAGCGTTTCCTCGCCGACATCAAGGAGTCGGTCGAGATCCAGAAGCGCGTGAACGCGAAGTGGGTGACGGTCGTCCCCGCCGAGTTCGACCCGCACCTCGAACCGGGTTACCAGACCGCGAACGTCGTCGACACGCTGCGCCGCGCGGCCGAGATCTGCGAGCCCGCCGGGCTCGTGATGGTGCTCGAGGCGCTGAACCCGTGGCGCGACCACCCGAAGATGTTCCTGTGGAAGATCCCGCAAGCGTTCGAGATCTGCCGCGCGGTGAACTCGCCGTCCTGCAAGATCCTGTTCGACATGTATCACCAGCAGATCAGCGAGGGGAACATCATCCCCAACATCGATCTCGCGTGGAGCGAGATCGCCTACTTCCAGATCGGTGACAACCCCGGCCGCAACGAACCCGGCACTGGCGAGATCAACTACAAGAACGTCTTCGCGCACATCCGCAGCAAGGGGTACACGGGCATCCTCGGCATGGAGCACGGCAACTCGCAGGGAGGGAAGAAGGGCGAGCTTGCCGTGATCAAGGCGTACCGCGACGCGGACGCGGAGTGATTTCGGGAGTCGGAGACGACGGGCCCGTCCCTCGTCACTTCTTCTTGGCGTCGTCGCTCACCAAGAAGAACCTCCCGATCGCAACGCGCACTTTCGTCCCGTCATCCTTCTGCATCCCGTAAGTCCCCTCCATCGTCCCCCAGCGCGTGTGGAGCGGGCATCCGCTGACGTACGTGTAGTGCTTGCCGGGCAGGATCCGCGGCGTCTGCCCGATCACTCCGGGGCCGCGCACTTCGTCCTTGTGGTTGTCGGCATCGAGGATGATCCAGTGGCGGTCGAGCAGGCGGATCGGCTCGTCGCTCTCGTTCGTGATCGTGATCGTGTACGCGAACATGTAGTGCGACTGGTCCGGGTCCGACTGCTCCGGCACGTATTGCGGCCGGGCGTGGACGCGGATCCCTTCGGTGACGACGTTCGAGTCGGGAGATTGCTTCGACACGACGGAGCGGGTCGTGGTCAGGCCTTCTTCTCTTCCTTCGGCTTGGGCGGCGAGAGGCGGCGGAACTTGCGCTGCATGCGCTTCAAGCGCTTCTTCGCGGCGCGCGACTCCTCGGGCTTTGCGGTCTTGGCGGCGGCGGCCGCCTTCTCGAGTTTCGTCTTCACCTTCGCGAGCGGATCCTTGGCCATGTCGGGAACGCCTCCTGAAAGGGGTGAGGAGTGTACCGATATCATCCGAACTCGATGGCGACTCTGCTCGACTGGCTGAAGCGGACTTATCCCGACGCGTCGAACCGCACCTTGAAGCAGATGGTCGAGGACGGACGCGTCATGGTGAACGGGCGCGCCGCGCGCGCGACCAACGTCGAGCTCGCCGACGGCGACGCGGTCTTGGTCGGCCGCCGCGCGCGCGCGGAACCGAACGTGCCTGGACTCGAGCCGCTGCGCGTGATCCACGAGGACGACGACGTGCTCGTGGTCGAGAAGCCCGCGGGGCTCCTCACCTCGACGACGCCGCGCGAGCCGCGGCCGACCGCGATCAAGATCGTCACCGAGCACCTCCGCGCGCGCGATCGGAAGCTCAAGCCGGGGCTGATCCACCGACTCGACAAGGACGCGTCGGGCGTCCTCGTGTTCACCAAGAACGCCGCCGCGTTCGAGTCGCTGAAGAAGCAGTTCTTCCGTCACGACGTCACGCGCCGCTACCGCGCGGTGGTGCATGGCAAGCCCGCGTCCGCGAGCGGTCGCATCGAGTCGCGCCTCGTCGAGCGCGCCGACGGGACGATGCGATCGACGCGTCCGGACGAGCCGGCCGAGACCGGAGAGCACGCGGTCACGAACTGGTCGCTCGTCAGCACGCACGGCCGGTTCTCGCTCGTCGAAGTCCAGCTCGAGACGGGCCGGAAGCACCAGATCCGCGCGCACCTCTCCGAGCTCGGTCATCCGATCGCCGGCGACCGCTGGTACGGCAGCGACGCGCAGCGCGCGATCAAGGCTCCGCGCCTCCTGCTCGCGGCGGTGCACCTCGCTTTCGACCACCCGCGCGACGGCCGGCGTGTCTCGTTCGAGTCGCCCGCGCCGGGCGAGTTCGCCGCGTTCCTCGCAGGTCGGCCCTCGCGCTGACGCGGGGCGGTCCCCATGATGCTCCGCGTGTCCTTCGTCGTGAAACTCATGGGTCTCACGCTCGCGCTCGTCGTCGCGGTGCTCACCGCCGGATGCGACCGGCTGCGCAACGGACCGCCCGCCGCGGCATCCGCGTCTCCCACGGCACCCGTAGCGACGGTCACGCTCATCGCCGCGCGCGACGCGGTGGTGGAGCGCGTCATCGTCGCGAGCGGCGACCTGCGCTCCGACGAGGAGACGACCTTGTCCGTGAAGGTCGCCGGACGCCTCGCGTCGCTCGAGATCGACCTCGGGGACCACGTGAAGAAGGACTCCGTCGTCGCTCGCATCGACTCGGTCGACTCGGCGCTTCAGGTCGAGCAGTCCCGCGCTCTCTTGCAGCAGGCGCGTGCGCGACTCGGCCTCCCGCCCGACGACGACGGCAAGGCCGACGACGCGGTCGACCCGGACCAGACCGCAGACGTGCGCGTCGCGAAGGCGACGCTCGACGAAACGCTCTTGCAGGAGCAGCGAGCACGT
>CAZOLL010000017.1:0-1066 GCA_964580365.1 uncultured Phycisphaeraceae bacterium | reverse complement strand
GCGCGGGAGATGCTCGCGACGCAGGTCTCGACGCAGGCGGAGTACGACGCCGCCGACGCCGCCAAGAAGGTCGCCGAGAACCGCTACCGCGCCGCGCGCGAAGAGGTCGGCAACCGCATCGCTCAGATCCGGCAGCGACGCACCGAGCTGGCGATCGCGGAGCAGCGCCTGAAGGACACCGAGATCCGCGCGCCGTTCGACGGCGTCGTCGTCGAGCGCCGCGCCGGACGGGGCGACTACCTCGAGAACGGCGCTCCGGTCGCGTCGCTCGCCCGCATCGATCCGTTGCGCCTCGTGCTGATGGTCCCGGAGCGCGTGTCGCCGAGCGTTCGGCTCGGCCAGCGCGTGCGCTTCACGCTCGCCGGCCAGACGACGCCGATCGAGACGACGGTCACGCGTCTTTCTCCCGTCTTCGACCCGCGCAACCGCGCGCTGCGCATCGAGGCGGACGTGCCGAACGAGGACGGGAGCTTGCGCGCCGGTGCGTTCACCGAAGCGTCCTTGATCGTCGACGAAGCCGCGCACGCGGTGCTGCTGCCGTCATCGTCGATCCGCTCGTTCGCGGGGTTCGACAAGGTGCTCGTCGTCGTGGACGGGAAGATCGCGGAGCGCAGGATCGTGCTCGGCACGAAGCGCGGCGACGACGTCGAGGTCGCCTCCGGGCTCGAGGCCGGCGAGCGCATCGTGGCGACGCCCGGCTCGCTCGTGCCCGGCCAGCCGGCCGTCGTCTCCGGCGGTTGAACGGATGAATCGGCTCGCCGAGATCTGCATCCGCCGGCCGGTGTTCGCGGCGATGTTGATCCTCGGCCTCGTCGTGATCGGCATCGCCGGGCGCATGCGCCTCGGCGAGGACCGTTTCCCGTCGGTGGAGCTGCCGACGGTCAGCGTGCGCACGTCGTTGCCCGGCGCGTCCACCGAAGAGGTCGAGTCGCTCGTCTCGCAGCGCATCGAGGAGTCGATCAACGCCGTCAGCGGCATCGACCAGCTGCGCTCGATCTCCACCTCCGGCGTCGCGATCGTGCTGATCACGTTCGAACTGAACCGCGACGTCGACCACGCGGCGCAG
>CAZOLL010000016.1:0-19381 GCA_964580365.1 uncultured Phycisphaeraceae bacterium | reverse complement strand
CGGCACGTCGTGCGCGTCGTGCGCCGGCGCGTGCGCGCCCAGCGCAAGGGGACGCGCGCGTCCGAGCGCGAGCGCGGCGACGGCCGCGACGGCGATCACCGCGAGAAACGGCGCGCCGGCCGTGAGCGCCGCGAACGCGAGCACCGCGATCACGAACGCCGCCGGTCCCTTCAACGCGCGGCGGCCGACGCGCAGGACCGCCTCGAGCACGATCGCGAGCACCGCCGGTTTCAGTCCGAACAGAAGCGCGTCGAGCGGAGCGGCGCCCGCGAATGCCACGTAGGCCCAGGAGATCAAGAGCAGCGCGACGAAGCCCGGCAGCACGAACAGCGCGCCCGCGGCGAGCCCGCCCCGCCAGCCGTGCAGAAGCCAACCGACGTAGGTCACGGTCTGCTGCGCCTCCGGCCCCGGGAGAAGCATGCAGAAGTTGAGCGCGTGCAGGAATCGCGCCTCGGACACGAGGCGGCGTTCGTCGACGAGCACGCGGTGCATGACGGCGATCTGGCCCGCCGGTCCGCCGAACGAGAGCGCGGCGATCTTCGCGTACGCGGCGAGAGCGGTTCGAAACGGGACCGGGGCGGCCGGCTCCGTCATCGCGTCACGGCCCGGCGGGCTTCGCGTCGCCCTTCGTTTCGTCGCGGAACAACGCCGCGATCAGCAGCACCGGAACGAACGCGATGCCGGCGAGCGCGAGCCACAGGTTGTGGAAGTCGTGCGTCGAGCCGTGACCGACCGTGCGCGCGAGGTAGTCGTTCAGGAACCCGGCGCAAACCGGCCCGCCGCCGAGCGTGATGATTGCAAAGACGGTCTGCGCCGAGTGGCGCACGTCCACCGGCGCGATGCGATCCACATAGATGTACGCGGACGCATAGAAGCACGCGTAGCAGAGACCGTGCAGCGCCTGGCTCGAGACGAGCACCCACAGCGGCAGCTGCGTCTGCGACCAAAGGCCGTAGCGCACGATGTACGCGGCCGCGCCGAGCGCCAGCACACCGCGGAACCCGAGCTTCGACAGGAGCGCGCCGAGCGCGAGCATCATCACGATCTCGCTGAACTGCCCGACGGAGAGCGCCGGCCCGACCGAGCTGTTCTGCATCCCGACCGACAGGAAGTACGGTCCGCCCTGCATGTGATAGATGGTGTGGATCGTGCACACGATCAGTGCGGCGAACACCAGCGTCGTGAACGAGCGGCGGCCGAACAGCCGGAATGCTCCGCGGAACGCGAGCGGCTCGACCGCATCCTTCTTCGGCGGCGTGTGCGGCAGGAGCCAGCAGAAGACCGCGTACGCCGCCGACAACATCGCCGAGAACCGGAACGCCTCGACGTTCCGCGCCACGCTGTTCGGCAGCTCGTCGCCCACGAGGAACGGCGGCAGCGCGCGGAAGTGCAGGTTCGTCTGCAGGTAGATCATCGGGAACGCCCAGAGCGCCGCGATGAACCCGATCGTCCCCCACACTCGCACGAGTGGGAACTCACGATTGCGATCGCGCATGTTCGCGAACGCGAGCGAGTTCGACAGCGCGAGCGTCGGCATGAACACGACGCTGTAGAGGATCGAGAGCCATAACCAGGAAGCGTAGTCGGACTTCCCCGCGAGCACCCATTGCACGCCGGCGCCGATCAAGAGCAGGAACGACAGGAACCGCTCGGTGCTGAAGTATCGATCGGCGAACTGCCCGGCGACGAACGGCGCGAGGATCGCGCCGACGGCGGTGCCGAGCCCGAGGATCAAGCCCTTCTGTCCTTCGGTGAATCCGAGGCCGCCCTGCGCGACCGATGAGCCGACGTAGGTACCGACGATCGGCATCCACGCGCCCCACGTCGCATACTGCAGCAACATCATCAACGACAGACGGCCGGTCGCCGAACGTTGCTCCATCGCGGAGCCTCCTCGCCTGCGGGGGATCGAGTCTCGAGGTCTACTTCGAGTCGGCGAACGCCGCGTCGAACGCGCGGCCGCTGGTCTTGAAGTCGAGGCGTCGCGTGAACGTCGCCGCTTCGCGCGCGCCGTCCTCGCGGTCCATCATCGGGTCCTCCCACTCGACCGTGAGCGGGCCCTTGTACCCGAGGTGGTTCAAGAGCCGGACGATCGCTTCGAAGTCGATGCGGCCGCGGCCGGGCGAGCGGAAGTCCCAGAAGCGTCCCTCGGTGCCGAAGTCGGAGTGGCCGCCGAAGACGCCGATCGGCGTCGGGCGGTCGGACCACCACGAGTCCTTCACGTGCACGTTCCACAGGCGCGGGCCCATCTCGCGGATCAGCGCGAGCACGTCGACGCCCTGGTAGCCGAAGTGCGACGGATCGAAGTTGAAGCCGAACGCCGGGTGGTTCTTCACCGCGGCGAGCGCGCGGCGCGTGGACGCGACGTCGAACGCGATCTCCGTCGGATGCACCTCGAGCGCGAACGAGATCCCGAGCTTCTGGTACTGGTCGAGGATCGGCGTCCAGCGCTTCGCGAAGTCCGCGAAGCCCTGTTCGATCTGGTTCGGGAGGTTGGGCGGAAACGAATAGAGGAGCGACCAGATCGAGCTGCCGGTGAAGCCGACGACCACCGTGCGGCGCGTCGCCTTGAGCACGTCCTTCACTTCCTTCGGCGCGGCATCGAAGAAGTTCCGCGCGGCCTTTCCCGTGTCGATCATCTCCTTCGCGGCGCGCTTGCGGACCCCTTCCGGGTCGCCGTCGCCCCAGACGTGCGCGGGCAGGATCGACTTGTGGCGCTCGTCGATGCGGTCGCACACCGCCTGGCCGACGAGGTGGTTCGACACCGCGAACGAGAGCAGGCCGCAGTCCTGCAGCAATTGCCAGTGCTGCTTCGCGTAGTTCTTGTCCTTCGCGGCGCGCGGGACGTCGAAGTGATCGCCCCAGCACGCGAGCTCGAGCCCGTCGTAGCCGAACGCCTTCGCCTTTTTCGCGAGCGTCTCGAGTGACAGGTCGGCCCACTGGCCGGAGAACAGGCAGACGGGTCGGTTGAACGCGGCCATCGGTGTCACCTCTACTTGATCTGCTTCATCGGGACCGCGCAGCGCTCCTTGGCGGAGACGAGCGCCGCCTCGAGCACGCGCTGCGTCTCGTAGGCGTCGGCGAAATCGGGGAGCGGGACTTCCGGCCGCTTGCCGGCGACCGCGCGGACGACGTCGGCGGCCATGTTCGTGAAGCCGTGCTCGTAACCGAGCACGTGCGCCTCGGGCCACCACGCCGAGGCGTAAGGGTGAGCGCCCGCGCCGGTGCACACGATGCGCGTCCAGCCCTGCGTCTTGCGCTCGACGGTCGCGTCGTGGAACCAGAGGACGTTCATGTCTTCGAAGTCGAAGCGGAGAGCGCCGTGCTCGCCGTTCAGCTCGATCGTGTTGCGGTTCAGATGGCCGTTCGCGAGGCGCGTCGCCTCGAACGAAGCGACGGCTCCCTTGGAGAACGTGGCGAGGAAGAGCACGGCGTCGTCGACGTCGCTCTTGCCTTTCCTCTTCGTGCCCGGGATCACGCGCGCTTTCACGAAGGTCTTCGCGATCGCGCCGTTCACCTCGACGACTTCGTCGCCCGTGAGGAAGCGCGCGAGGTCGACGATGTGCGCGTTCAAGTCTCCGTGGGCGCCCGAGCCGGCGGACCCCTTCTGGAAGCGCCACACCAGCGGAGTCGACGGGCCGCCCCAGCTCTGCAGGTAGGTGGCGCGCACGTGGAAGATCTTGCCGAGCCGCCCGTCGCGGACGAGTTGCCACGCCGTCGCGATGGCCGGGCAGCGCCGGTAGTTGAACCAGACGAAGCTCTTCGCCGTCGACTTCGCGGCCGCGTCCTTCATCGCGCGCGCGTCCTTCAGCGTGCCGGCGAGCGGCTTCTCGCATGCGACGGGGATGCCCGCCTCGAGGAACGCGATCGACGGGTCGCGGTGAACGTCGTTCGGCGTCGACACGTCGACGAGGCCGACTTCCGAGTCGTGCAGCAGCGAGCGCCAGTCCGTCGCGGCGAACCGCCAACCCCACCGCGCGGCGAACGCCGCGAGCGCCTTCGCGTCGCGTCCGCAGACGGTGTGGAGCGCGGGGCGCAGCGGCAGGTCGAAGAACTTCCCGACCTGGCCCCACGCGTTGCTGTGGGCGCGGCCCATGAACTTCTGGCCGAGAAGAGCGAGGTTGAGCGTGCGCATCGGCGCGAGAGCGTAGCGACGGAAACGGCGGACGGGATTCGTGAGTCTCGTTTGGGCGCCTTGGCGGTCCGATTGAGGTTCCGGGTCTCGGTTCTCCGGTCTCCGTTCACGGGTCCACGGGTAGCGGCGATCCGGCCCCGGTAGCCGGTCAACCGGTGAACCGGGCGACCGTGAACCGGTGACCGGGTCGTCCGGCAACCGCGGCCCGATCGCCGATGACGGGTGAACCGGGTGACAGAGACCGGAGAACCGGAGCACCGGTCACGCGTGCGTGTCTCCGTCTCCGCATCGCGCTTCCGCTACGATCGCCCGACATGCTCTCCCTCCTCGCGCTGCTCGCCGCCCTCTCCATTCCCGAATCCGCTCCCGAAGCGGCCCCCGCCAAGATCCCGGTGCTCGTCCTCTCCGGGGGCGGGTACCACGACTTCGAGGGGAACCTCGCGACGCTGATCGGCGCGCTCGAGCCGCGCGGCGCGTTCGTGTTCGACCGCCTGCGCCTCGACCCGAAGGGCGACCCGGCGAACGCTTCCGCGGTGCTCGCGTCGGACCCGAATCTTCGCCGCTACCGCGTGATCCTCGCCTACACGCAGGGCGAGCTCGGCCTTTCGGCCGAGGCGAAGGCGGGGCTGATGCAGTTCGTGAAGTCGGGCGGCGGCTTCGTCGGGTTTCACTGTGCGGCCGACTCGCACCCGGGCTTCGCGGAATACGACGCGATGGTCGGCGGCCGATTCGAGACGCACCCGCCCTACGGGCCGTTCCAGGTCGACCTCGTTCAGCCGGCGTTCCCGCTGATGAAGAGCGTGGCGGGACTTCCGGCGGCGTGGAGCGTGAAGGACGAGTTCTATCACCTGAAGGACTGCGCGGCCGACGACAAGCTCGTGCTGCAGACGGGCAAGGACCCGCACGAAGGCAAGGACGCCGCCGCGCGCCCGGTGAGCTGGGTGAAGAGTCATGGCCGCGGCCGCGTCTTCTACACCGTGCTCGGGCACGGCCCGGACACCGAGAAGGACCCCGTGTTCGTCGAGCTCGTCGCGCGCGCTCTCGACTGGGCCGCGCACGCGCCGCAGCCCGACGCCGACGGCGCGTACACGCTGTTCCCGAAAGAAGGCGGCAAGGACCTCGCCGGTTGGTCGCACGCCGGCCCCGGCCGCTTCGTCGTCGACAACGGCGAGCTGTTGACCGAGGGCGGGCTCGGACTGCTGTGGTGGCACGAACGCCGCTTCCGCGACTTCACGCTCACGGTCGAATGGAAGACGACGCGCGCCGGCGACAACTCCGGCGTGTACGTGCGCTTCCCGAACGCCTCGGACGACCCGTGGGTCGCGGTCAATGAAGGGTACGAGGTGCAGATCTGCGATGCCGCGGGAGTGAAGGGCTCCGGCTCCGTCTACAGCTTCGCGGACGCGACCGAGGTCGCAGGCAAGACGCCCGGCGAGTGGAACACCTACGAGATCACCGCGAAGGACCAGGACTTCACCGTGAAGCTGAACGGCAAGACGACCTGCACCTACAAGGGCAGCCGCGGCCGCGAAGGGTTCATCGGCCTGCAGAACCACGACGACAAGTCGATCCTGCGCTTCCGCAACGTCCGCGTGAAGGAGCTCTGACCGAGTCGGGCGCTCGCGCGGAATCCCTGCGCGACCTGAGGAAAGGCGAGGCGCGCCGCGACTCGGTCGCGTCGTCTGACCTCGAAGCCAACGCCGGGTCCACGGTCCCGATGATCAGCGCGAACGGCCGGTTCGTTGCGTTCGCGTCCGACGCGTCGACCCTCATTGCCGGCGGCGCGAACGAGCTGACCGACGTCGACTTCACGAAGCGGAAGAACTGACCGAGGCGTCCGGCGCGAGATCGAGCCCGTCGCCGATCCGCACGACCGCCCCGCTCACGACGCGCCCCCACACTCCCGAGCGACCGTCGGGCTTCAGTGCGTCCATCATCCCCGGCGCCGCCTTGTCCATCTGGGGACAGGGCCTCGTGATCCCCTTCACCTCGATCGTCGCGCCGCCGAGCCGGATCGTCTTGCCGACGAACCGCGCGCCGTGGCCGCCGGTGACGAGGACGTTCGCGCGCCGGCCGACCGGGTCGACTTCACGGCCGATCGCTGCGGCGGCGCGGTTCCAATCGTCCGCGAACACGATCGTCACGTGGCGCATTCGGGAAAACGCGTGGTCGCCGCGGACGCCTTCGCCGGCGACCAGGTCGAGGGCATCGCGCGGCTCCATCGGCGCGCCCTCGGCGGGACGCACCCAGAGGCGCGTGATGGAGTGGATTCCGGCGTCCGTCATCGGGGATTCCGCGGATCGAGGGGAGACCGAGCCGATGAATGTAGCGGCGAACGAGCCGTTCGCTCCGGCCGGCGGGCGCTTACCATCGTGCGCCGTTCGCCACGTCCGCCGCTGATCGCAACCGTCGCAACCCGTCGCAACCCAATGGAGGTGTCCATGCAATTCGTGCGCATCGGGCTCTTCGCACTGGCGCTCGCCGTGCCTCCGCCTCTCCTCGCTCAGGAGAAGGCGGCCGACACGAGCGCCGACGTGCAGAAAGAGTTCGACACGCTGGTCGAGCAGTACCAGAAGGACCAAGCCGAGTTCATGAAGCCAGTGTCGGACGCCAAGTCCGACGACGAGGCGAACAAGGCCTACGAGGCGCTCGACCAGACCAAGAACCCGAACGTCGCCTACCTCGAGAAGTTCAACGACCTCGCGGACAAGGCCGAGGGCACGGAGACCGGAGCGCGCGCGCTCCTGTTCATCGTCTCTCGACTGCGGCCGAGCGCCGACGCGGCGCGGCGCAACTTCAACATCCTCCTCGACGACTACATCGAGTCGCCGGTGATGGCCGAGGTCGCTCCCGTGCTCGGGTACGGCATCGTGCCCCCGGCCCAGGCCGAGCAGTTCCTGAACCGGATCCTCGAGGAGTGCCCGGTGAAGGACGCGAAGGCGAGCGCGCTCTCGCAGATCGCGGGAATGCGGCTGAACGCCGGACAGACGGACGCCGCGAAGGAGATGTTCGCGCGGCTGAAGTCGGAGTTCGCGGACAGCCCCGCCGCGAAAGCCGCGAGCGGCGCACTGTTCGAGCTGGAGAACCTGCAGGTCGGAATGACCGTCCCGGAGATCGAGGCGACGGATCAGGACGGCCGCGCGTTCAAGCTCTCGGACTACAAGGGCAAGGTCGTCGTCATCGACTTCTGGGGTTTCTGGTGACCCCCGTGTCGCGCGATGATCCCGGGCGAGAAGAAGCTCGTCGAGGAGTTGAAGGACGAGCCCTTCGCGCTCATCGGGATCAACAGCGACCCGGACGGCCGTGATGCCTTCCGAAAGAAGCTCGAGAAGCAGGGAATGACGTGGCGACATGCGATGGACGGTTCGACCTCGGGTCCGATCGCGACCAAGTGGAACGTTCAGGGTTGGCCGACGATCTACGTGATCGACGCCGACCAGAAGATCCGAGTCCGTGACGCACACGGCGAAGAAGAGATGGTGAAGGCCGTGCGCGAGCTCTTGGCCGAGATGAAGCAGAAGTAGGATCGAGTTCGAACGACGCTCGGGCCGCGGGTCGCCGACTGCACGAAGCGGCGCCCCGCGGCCCGCGCGCTGATCCTCCGCGACGGAAGACCGATGGCGCTCCGACAGAAGCTGCGCGTGACGTGGAAGCACCTGCGGCGTCGCCTCGCGGGCGACAAGCGCGGCAAGGTCGGCTTCTTCTCGCGCAACCGCGGCCTCGACTTCCTGCTCGCGCTCTTCGCACCCGAGGCGGACCCGATCGCCGTCGTCGACGCCGCAATTGCGCGCGGCGCCCGGCCGGCGCGCATCCTCGAGATCGGGTTCGGACAGGGCCGGGTCCTGCTCGAGCTGCAGGCGCGCTTCCCCGACGCAGAAGTGCACGGCGTCAACCGCTGGCCGTCGATGCTCGTCACCGGCAGCGATTCGCTGCGCAAGGTCGCATCGCACGCAGGGCTCCCGGTCCCGGCGCGCGACCGCCCGTTCCCCCACGTGCACTTTTTCGATGCCGCGGGGATGGAGTTCGAGGACGCGACGTTCGACCTCATCGTGAGCCAGGTCGCGATCCCCTACGTCGACAAGAAGGACGACCTCCTCCGCGAGGCGTGGCGCGTGCTGCGCAAGGGCGGCGTGGCGCTGCTCAACGTGGACGTGCGACACGACCCGGTGCCGGACTTCCTCCGGCTCGAGACGCCGCGCTTCGTCGTGTACCGCGGCGACGCGATCGTCCCGCTCTCGCAGGTGCTCGCGTCGGTCGCGGCGAAGGGCTTCGACGTCTCGTGCTGGCAGCACGTCACGCGCGGCGGCAAGGACGGCCGCGAGAAGCGCTGGACGCACGTGAAGCTCGTGAAGAACCGCGACGAGCCGCTTCCGCTCGACCTCGCGCACGACGCGAAGTCCTCGTTCAACTTGAAGAAGCTGAAGAAGATCGACAAGCCGTCGCGCGTGTACTGGGGCCACCGCAGCGTGTTCCGGTGGAACGCATGAAGCTGAAGAAGCGCGTGAAGCGCATCGTGAAGACGATCGCGCTGCGATACCTCTCACGCGGCAAGGACGTCGACCGCTGGCGCGGCCGCGGCCTCGAATCGGCGCGCTTCTTCTTCGGCGGCCCGGTTCTCGAGGAGGAGGTCGCGGCGCGGATGCCGCGCGGATGCCGGCTGCTCGAGATCGGCTGCGGGCACGGCCGGATGTTGCTCGAGCTGGCGGCCGCCTTCCCGGGCATCGGTCTCGACGGCGTGAACCGCTTCCCCACCGCCGCGGTGACCGGGTCTTCGAGCCTCGCGTACTTCGCGCGACGCTACGGACTGCCGGCGCCCGGCGCGCGCGGGCCGGCGCCGCGCGTGCACTTCGCCGACGCGGCGCGACTCCCGTTCGAGAACGATGCGTTCGACGTGATCGTGAGCCAGGTCACGCTCGAGCACGTCGAGCGCAAGGAGCGCGCGATCGAGGAAGCATGGCGCGTCCTCTCGCCGGGCGGCGTCGCCCTCCTGCAGCTCGACGTCGGCGGCGCGCACGGCCCCGACCTCTTCCGCGCCGAGACGCCGCGCTTCGTCGTGTACGACGGCGACCGCTCGGTCCCCTTCGCCGAGTTCGTCGGCGCGCTCGCGTCGCGCGGCTTCGACGCGTCGCGGCTGCACGTGACGACCGGCAAGCCCGGCAAGCGGTTCACTCACGTGACGCTCGTGCTCAGGAAGCGCGCGCTCGGTCCGCTCGACCTCCGGCTCGAGTTCGACAAGCGCTCGTCGTTCAGCCTCGCGCTGCTCAAGCGCGCGGGGAAGAAGCGCTCCGATTGGTGGTGGGGATTCCGCAGCGTTTACCGCGTGCAGGACGCCGCGGTCAGCCGCCGCGACGGCGCTCGAGGATGAACCGGCCGATCGTCTCCGCGGCCAGCCGGTTGCCCGCGACGTTCCAGTGCGAGTCGCGCGGTCGGTAGAGCCGCTCCGTCTTCGCGCGTTCGCGGAACACGGCGAGCAGATCGAGCGACTCGATGCCGTTCTTCGCGAAGAACGCGGCGAGCTCGCGTTGCGGCTGTTCGAGGTCGTAGTCGTCGTCGCGCGTGCCGGCGACCGCCATCGCATCCGCGCGGACCTGCGGGTCGACCTGGTATTCGTCGGGGATCACGACGACGAGCAGCCTCCCGCCGTGCTGCTTCACGTCCTGATGGAGTTCGCCGACGATCCGGCTCACCGCGTCGAACGTGCGGAGGAAACCGTCGCGGTTCTTCCGCAAGTTGAGCGACATGAGCCACGACTCCATCGCGTCATAGGTCTTCGGGTCGAACGTCGGCTTGGTGTCGTCGAACATCTCGCGGTAGCTCGGGACCTCGAACCCGCCGCGCGGCGCGTCGACGATGTCGGTCGAATGCGGCCCCGACGAATCGGTCGTCGGGGGCGGCGGCGCCGAGAGGTGCTGCTTCTGCTCCGCGAGGCTCTCGAGGTGGCCTGCGTTCAGCAGGCGCCAGTTGCGAACGAACCGGAACGCGAGGCTGTGGCGCAGCCACCACTCCTCGAGCTCCGAAGTGCCCTCGCGCGGGGCGATCCCGGCCAGGAGCGAGCCGTCTTCGTCGGTGAAGTCGTTGCCGACGAAGAGCCCGAGCACGACGAAGTCGGGCGAGAGGCGGCGGCCCTCGAGCTCCCACACGCGCTGTTCGAAGCGCGGCCCGACGGCGCACACGCCGAGGTTGATCACCTCCGCCGGCGAGCCGAGGCCCTTCTCGAGTTCGTGCTGCAGCAGCGTGGTCCACTGGCGCTCGAAGTCGATGCCGCCTGCCTTCTGCGTGAACGAATCGCCGAGCGCGACCACGCGCAGCGAGCCGGCTTGCTTCGTGTCCGCATATTCCGGCGTGACGAAGCCGCGCGAGTTGAGGAGGAACCCCGCGAAGTTGGAGTACGGGCGGAACCCGATCAGCGAGCGATCGAGCAGCTCTTCGAGGTCTCGCGCCTCGTGGTAGTCCGGAGCGATGCGCGGGATGTACAGCAGGCGGCGGAGGTCGCGGTTCACGTGACGCAGCGCACGGACGGCGCACTCGAACCCGGCGGCCGTGACGATCGTCACGAATGCCACGAACACGAACACGCGCCACCATCGACGAGGGCCGCTCTTCACGGCGCGGAGTGTAGTGGATCGCACCCGACGCTCCTCAACTGTCGGCCGCTACACTCCGGCCCCCGTGTCGATCCGCAAACGGTTGCGCCGTCTGACGCGGAAGCTCCGCTTCCGGCTCGGCGGCTTCGCCGAGTTCCAGCGTCAGTTCCGCGGCCGCGGGCTCGAGTCGCTGCGCGAGGTCTTCGGCGGGCCGCTGCTCGAGAGCGAACTGGATCGGCGTCGTGAAGCACCGTGCTCGTTGCTCGAGATCGGCTGCGGCCACGGCCGCGTCCTGCTCGAGCTGTCCGAGAAGTACCCCGCGCTCGAGCTGCACGGCCTCAATCGCTGGAAGAGCGCGGCGATCTCGGAGGACAAGAGCCTCGAGTTCATCGCGAAGCGCTTCGGGCTCCCCGCACCGGGCAGCCGCGGCAAGGCCCCGCGACTGCACTTCCACGACGCGAGGAAGCTGCGCTTCGACGACGCGTCGTTCGACGTCGTCGTCAGTCAGGTGTCGCTGCAGCACGTGGAGCGCAAGGACCTCGTGATCGAGGAGGTCTGGCGCGTCCTGCGTCCCGGCGGAGTCGCGCTGCTCAACCTCGACACGACGCGCGCCGATTCGCCCGACCTGGTCGCCGGCGAGACGCCGCGGTTCATCGTCTATCGCGACGCGCGTCGCATCCCGTTTTCGGAGTTCGTCGCCGAGGTCCGTGCGCGCGGCTTCGACGTCGAGCGCTCGGTCGTCGTCAGCGGGAAGCCGGGCAAGGAGTGGACGCGCGCGAACCTCGTGCTGCGGAAGACCGCGGGCGCGCCGGCGGCCCTGTCGCTCGGACTCGATCTCGACCGCCGCTCGTCGTTCGACCTGAAGCGGCTGAAGCCGAAGAAGGGCGTGTCCAAGCACTACTGGGGCTTCCGCAGCGTGTTCGTCGCGCCGCCGCGCTGAGCGTCACCGGATGTGACGCGTCGAGCGTCAACGCATGTGCCGAACGATGGCGTCGCCGAACTCCGAGCACTTGAGGAGCGTGGCGCCTTCCATCAAGCGGTGGAAGTCATAGGTCACGGTCTTCGCGCGGATCGCGCCCTCGATGCCGTGGATGATGAGGTCGGCGGCTTCCTTCCAACCCATGTAGCGCAGCATCATCTCGCCGGAGAGGATCACCGAGCCGGGGTTGACCTGGTCCTTGTTCGCGTACTTCGGCGCGGTGCCGTGCGTGGCCTCGAAGATCGCGTGGCCGGAGTCGTAGTTGATGTTCGCGCCGGGCGCGATGCCGATGCCGCCGACCTGCGCGGCGAGCGCGTCCGACACATAGTCGCCGTTCAGGTTGAGCGTCGCGATCACGCTGTACTCGGGGGGACGCAAGAGGATCTGCTGCAGGAACGCGTCCGCGATCGCATCCTTGATGACGAGCTTCTTGCCCGCCTTGGTGGTGATCTGCTGCCACGGGCCGCCGTCGAGATCGACTGCACCGAACTCGCGCTTCGCGAGCTGGTATCCCCAGTCGCGGAAGCCGCCTTCGGTGAACTTCATGATGTTGCCCTTGTGGACCAGCGTGACGCTGTCCTTCCCCTCCTCGATGGCGTAGCGGATCGCGGCGCGGACGAGCCGGTCGGTGCCGTCCTTCGACACCGGCTTCACTCCGAAGCCCGACGCATCGGGGAAGCGCACCTTGGCGAACGCCTTCGGGAAGTTCTCCTTCAGCAGCACCGCGAACTTCTTCGCGTCCGGCGTGCCCGCCTCGAACTCGATGCCGGCATAGATGTCCTCCGAGTTCTCTCGGAAGATCGTCATGTCGACGAGATCGGGTCGCTTCACGGGGCTCGGCACGCCCTCGAACCAGCGCACGGGGCGCAGGCACACGTAGAGGTCGAGGATCTGGCGCAGCGCGACGTTGAGCGAGCGAATCCCCCCGCCGACCGGGGTCGTGAGCGGGCCCTTGATGCCGACGCGGTACTTCTTGAAGGCGTCGAGCGTCGCGTCGGGCAGCCAGTTCTGCGTCTTCGTGAACGCCTTCTCCCCCGCCAGGACCTCGAGCCACTCGATCTTCCGATCGCCGCGGTAGGCCTTGTCGACCGCCGCGTCGATCACGCGAACCGACGCGCGCCAGATGTCGGGACCGGTGCCGTCGCCCTCGATGAACGGGATGATCGGGTTCATCGGCACGGAGAGACCGTCGGTCGTCATCGTGATCGCGTCGGGCATGGCGGAAGCGTTCCTGTTCTCGCGGGGTCGGGAAGCCCGGTATTCCAACCGGGAAGCGCCCGCGAGGGAAGCGGCTGCCTCGGCGCCGGCTTCGCACGGGAACCAAGTCGACGTCCGCGCGTTTCCCCGGCGCTCCGGAACCGGGTAGGACTGCGAACCCGCGTCCCGGGCGCTCCCTTCGAAGCAATGCAGAGGAAGAGAACCGACGATGAAGACGATCGCGATCCGCGTCCTCCCCGCGCTGTTGCTCCTGTCGTGCTCGGTGCTGCCGGCGCCGAAGCGAGAGGACGCCGAGCTGCAGCAGCGCGCCGACCGCGTGCTCGCCGAGGTGTCGAAGCTGCGCGGGCTGGCCGTGAAGCAGGGCGTCCCGGCCGGCGCGCAGAACAAGGCGGACGTGCGCACGTTCATGGAGCAGGAGACCGAGCAGGAGTGGGCCCGCTCCGGGCAGTACACGGAGCGCGAGTGGAAGGCGCTCGGCCTGATCCCGAAGGAGCTCGACCTGAAGCGCGAGATGCTCGACTTCCTCGAGTCGGAGGTCGGCGGTTACTACGACCCGGAGAAGAAGCGCTTCTTCACCGTGAGCGACGCGGTGAAGGAAGGGGACGGTGACGAGGTGCGGACAACCGAGGACTTCGTGCTCGCGCACGAGCTGACGCACGCGATCGACGACCAGCACTTCGACCTGAAGCGGCTCGACGACGAGCGCATGGCGAACAGCGACGCGCGCGACGCGTTCTCGAACCTCGTCGAAGGCTCCGCCAACGAAGGCGGCGCGGAGCAGGTGATCTGCCGGCTCGGCATCCCCGCGTCGTCTTCGGGCCCGACCGGGCGCTCGATGGTGAAGCTCCTGTCGTGGGCGGTGAAGGAGTCGATCGGCTCGCCGGACGCGGCGGAGTTCTTGTCCGACGGCAACGCGAGCGCGGCGAAGTCGTTCGAGGAGTCGCCGCCGATCATCCGCGATCCGTTGTTCGCGCACTACACGGTGGGCTGGGAGCTCGCGAACCGGCTGCGCGGCGAGTTCGGTTGGGACGCGATCGACCAGGCGTACGCCGACCCGCCGGAGTCCACCGAGCAGGTGTTCTTCCCCGAGCGCTACATCGATCGCCGCGATCACCCGGTCGCCGTCGCTCTCCCCGCCGCGCCGAACGGCTGGCGCGCGGTGCATGAGGACACGCTCGGCTACCTCGGCACGCGGATCTTCCTCACGCAGCTCCTCGACGGCGACGCCGGCGACGACGCGTCGGGCTGGGACGGCGACCGCTACGTCCTGTGGGAGACCGGCTCCGGCGACGCGCTCGGGTGGGTGAGCGTGTGGGACCGCGAAGGAGACGCCGAGTCGTTCGAGGACGATTGCCGCACGCTGCTCGGGCTGCACCACGGCCCGTCCGGCCCCGCCGGCACTTGGTCGATCCAGCGCAGCGGCGACACCGTCGCGATCGCGATGAACGCTCCACAGGGCAGCGCCGATTCCGCGGCGACCGCGCTGCTCTCCGGCGCGAAGCTGACGCGCGCGCCGGACGACCAGGCTCCCGACACGTGGTATGGCAACCTCGCGCGCTGGCCGATCTCGATGCGGTTCCTCGACCGAGTGGCGCAGTTCCGCGTGCTCGGCGGGCTCGGCATCGACGGCCGCTGGCACTCGGGCGGTCATCGCGTGCGCCTGATCGACAGCCTGCTCCTGCACAGCGAGAACAACCCGGACCGCACCGGCTTCTGGGTGCTCTGCGGACTCGCCGGCTTCGCGACGGACGAGAAGCAGGACTTCTCGCTCGCGCGCATCGACCCGTTCCTCGTCGAGTGGCACGGCCGGTCGAGCGGTGACGATCGACGCTCGAAGTTCTCGCTCGCGCTGCGCGCGATCGACTACGAGCGCACGGGCGACGACAAGCAGTTCGATCTGCTGTGGGGCCTCGTCACGCGCGTGAAGTGGGGTCCGCACTCCACTGACGGCCGGCGCCTGCGCATCCTCTTCATCCCGATCCCGGGCATCTGATCGGAAGCGCGTCGGCTTCGTTTCGTGACGCGGCGGCGGTCACACCGCTTGTCGACCCGTCGATCCTCCGCTATTTCGTCGCGCCCCATTCGCGGAGAGACGAAAGCGTCATGACGAAGACCTCGAAGCCCGTCACGATCTACACCCAGCCCGGCTGTCCGCCGTGCAAGGCGGCGAAGGAGTTCCTGACGCATCACGGCGTCGCGTTCACGGCGAAGGACATCACGCAGGACGACGCCGCCGTCGACGAGCTGATCGCGCTCGAGTCGCAGAGCACGCCGACGATCGTGGTCGGCGAGAAGGTGATGATCGGCTTCCGTCCGACCGAACTGCTCTCCTGGCTGCAGGAGGCCTGAGCCAAGGGACCCAGGGGAGTCCGAGGAGTCAGGGCGCTCCGAGCGCGTCGTTCAGCACTTTCGCGAGCCGCACCCCCGCCTGCTTCAGCCGGCGGTCGACGACGACCGTGCGCGTCGTGAGGTATTCGCGCGAGATCTTCGCGCCGGTCTCGATCTTCTTTCCGCGCGCGTCGCGGTAGGCCGCGTCCTCGGCGAGCTTCCACGACTCGTCGATCCATCCGCGCAGTTCGACGCCCGTCCACGCCGCCACGTCGTCATCCGCGATGTCGGCCTCGAGCTGCTCCGCGTAGACGGCGTCGTCGAGGTGCTGGCGCTCGATGATCTCGGTGTCCCACACCGAGTGCAGGTTGGTCGGCGTTCCTTCGAACTCCACCTTGATGTCGTTGCCGCCCCGGTCGGACGCGTGCGAGCAGTGCAGCGGCTGGTGCAGATCGCCGACGAGGTGCACGACCCACATCAGGGCTTCCTTGCGTTCGGCGGGCTTCGCCTTCTTGTCCTTCAACACGGCGATGAACTTCTCGGTCGCGGAGACCACGCAGCCTTCCGCGCCGCAGTCGCGCGCGTCGGAGTCGTGCTCCGCGCCGGGCTGAACGTTCACGTAGTGCCACGGCGCGGTCTCGCGGCGCTCCTTGCGGATCGAGTCGGCCCAGTTCGAAACGTCCGCGAGCGACTGATCGCCGAGGATCTCCTTCACGCGCGCGCGCGCCGCGTCGGAGAGCCGGCTCTCGGCGATCCGGCTCAATACCTTGTGGCCCTTCTCGCCCCACGGCCGCGCTTGCGGCGCGAGCAGCGGCAGCGCCGTGACCAGCGCGAGTCCCACGACCAACGTGTGCGTCTTCACGACGACCTCCGCGACGAACGAATCCCGCGCGAACTCCAGACGCACGGGGGCGCGAGGTCAAGTCAAGGTTCGACCACTCCGCCTTCGACCAGCGAAGCGCGCAGCCGGCGGTCCTTCGCTCCGGAGGGAAGCGTGACTTCCTGCATCAGAACGAGCTGGCCGTAGAACGTCGCGCCCACGCCGAGCGCGGCGAGCGCCATCTCCATGTCGACCTTCAACTTGCCGTTCGCCGGGATGACGACCTTCAGACTCGCGTCCACGGTCGCCGGGTCGACGAGCAGCCACTGCTGCGTCCCGCGCCAGGGCAGGAAGCCCTCCTGCATCGAGACCAGCAGGACTCCTTGCGAGCCCGGCTGCCCGTACATCGTGAAGCTCGCGCTCGAGCCGGCAGACAGCGCATGGTCGAGCACGATGCGCGGTTGCTCGGGCGCGAAGCGGAACACGGTGGCGCCCGGCTCCGCGCGGACGGAAGCCTCGGGAGGTGTCTCTCCGGAGATCGCGCTGCTCGAGTCGGCCGCGACCTCGAGCGACCCCACCGTCGAGTGCGAGAGATCCATGCGCCCGCGGCCGCGGACCTTGACCGCCCCCGCGACTTCGCTCTCCGACCACAGGACGACGCCGCCGTTCTGGTCGATGCCGACGGGCTGCGTCATGCTCCTGCAGCGCGTCGCGGTGAGACGAGACTTCTCGGTGGTGACGGCGCCCAGCCGGCTGCCGAAGACGTGAACCCGATCCGCGCGCCGCGCAGCGATCGCGAACTCGCCGTCGAGCGACTGCAGCACGACGGGGCCGATGCAGTCCTCGATGGTGATCGCGATGCCCGGCTTGTCGGCGGTGATCCCGACCACGTGCGCCGGCGGTCCCTTCGGCACGCCGGAGACGAAGATGGGCCCGGTGATCCGGACGCGCCCCGTCGATGCGGCCATCACGGTGATCCCGCTCTTCACGCGGAAGCCGCGGTACCAACCCGGGTTCACGAGCACGGTCTCGCCCGGCAGCGTCGCGTCGATCGCCTGCTGGATCTCGGCGAAGCGCGCGCCCGCGCCGCCCGACGCGTCGACCTCGAGCGCGCCTCCGAACAGGCCCTGGTGGCGCACCGACTCGACGCCCGCCACGTTCGGCCGCGGCGCGAGCGGCACCGCGAGCAGCGTCGCGGAGATCCCGCAGAACAGCACTGCGTCGACCGCCGTGACGCGCGCGCCGTCGACGTCGCGCCGCGTGCGCAGCACGAACGCGACCAACCCGAGCGCGAGCGCGAGCGCGGAGAGCAAAGCGCCGCGGCGCACCGACGGTTGCTCGAACGAGAGCGTGAAGTCGTGCC
The DNA here is from genome assembly GCA_964580365.1 of uncultured Phycisphaeraceae bacterium. Lineage (GTDB taxonomy): Bacteria > Planctomycetota > B15-G4 > B15-G4 > JADJEK01 > CAZBOK01. The sequence continues at coordinate 1,954 of CAZOLL010000016.1, read as the reverse complement.
GGCCCTTCGGCAGCGGGACCGAGATGAGGTAGTCGCGCGGCTCGGCCGCACGCTCGACCGAGCCGTGCGCGACCCAGCCCGGGAAGTAGGTCTGGTTGACGATCAGCACGTCGTCCTGCGTGACGTCTGCGACGATGCGGATCACGTTCGGCGTGAACGCCGCCGAGACGGAACCTTGGTCTCGCGCGAGGTACGCCTCGCCGCGGTAGGCCGGGTCGCCCCGGCCGCGCACGCGGTCCTGCGACGGGATGTCGGAGTGACCGCACGGGTTGCCCTTGTTCTGGCGCACGGCCTCGAACAGCTCGCCGCCCCACTGCAGATCCTGCTTCTGCTGCATCTCCTGCACGAACGCGCCGGGCGCCGCGAGACTCGGCGTCGGCGGCACGGTGAACGCCGCGGCGGCGATGCGCCGGTTCACCCACGCTGCAGGCAGGACGGCGGCGAGCAGGAGCACGACCGCGAACGCGCGGCGGTTGCCGAAGCGCGCGAGGATCGCCTCTGCGCCGAAGCCGGCCGCGAACGCGAGAGCGAACGCCGCGGGCGCGAGCAGTCGCTCCGGCGCCTGCATCGACTTCAGCACGGGGAGACTGTGCAGCACGTTCCACAGCGACGGGCGCGCGGCGTCGCCGAGCGACATCCAGACGAAGAACGCCGCGAACAGCACGAGGCCGAGCGTGCGCTTGGGACGCAGGACGATGCCCGCGAGCGCGAGCAGTGCGAACACCGGGCCGACGTAGGCGCCGACGGTCACCCACGACACCCAGTTGTTCCCGTCGCGCAGCACCGTTCCGGCGAGCGACTTCAACTCGGGCAGCCGCGGGTCGAGGAACGCCTTCGCGACGAGCGGCAACGTGAGGTGGCGCTCCGTCGCGTCGAGTTCGCGAGGGAACACCTGGTACACGTCGAACAACGGCAGCACGCGCACGAGCGAGAACGCCGCGCCGACGACGAGCACCGCGGCTGCGACGAGCACGGGCCGCGCGCGACGCACATGCAGCGCTTCGGCAAGGGCGTCGAGACCGACGACGATCGGGAAGAACACGAACTGGTAGATGCTGCCGCACCAGATGAGGAGCGCGAACGCGAGCCCGGCGGGCAGCACGAAGCGCAGATCGGCGACGGCCCGGCGACGCCACAGCACGAGCCACGGGAGGATCGCGAGCCCGCACAACCAGTTCGGCAGTCCGCCCGCGAGGTACCACGGGAAGATCGCGGACCCGTAGAACATGAGCGGCGGCACGAGCCGCGCGGCGCCGCGCAGCCCGATCCAGCCGGCGAGCGACCACGCGCCGATGCAGCCGATCACGAACAGCGGGAAGAGGAGCAGCTTGAACGCGGCGACCGTGCCGAGCGCGAGCGCGAGCGGGGTCACCGGCGAGAGCAGCATCGATTCCGGCTGCGCGAACGACACCTGGCCGCCGCGCCGCCACGGGTTCCACAGCGGGAACTGGCCGTGGTCCTGGATCGTGGCGCGCTCCGCCTCGGTCTGCCCCATCATCGCGTTCCAGTCCTTCGCGCCGAGGCGGTCGAAGTGACGGAACGCGCCGGCGAGCAGGACGCCGCCGAGCAGAACGAATGCGAGGAGCGGCAACCACGGCCGTTCGCGGTGCGCCGCGCTCTCCGATGTCGCCATCAGTCCGGTTCCGAGCGAGGAGCGCGCAGTGTAAGAGAGCGCTCCGGTGGACCCACAAGAGTACGACCGCGTCTATCGGCACGAGGCCGAGCACTTCTGGTACCGCGGGCTGCATGCGCGCGTGCTGTCGGAGCTCTCGACGATCCTCGCGCGCGCTGGCCGAAACGCGCGAAACGCACGGGTCGCGCCGGGCGCGCGGCCGCGGCTGCTCGACGCCGGGTGCGGCACGGGCGGATTGCTCGAGCGCGTCCAGCGCCGATTCCCGGAGGTGGATGCGTCCGGCGTCGACTTCGCGGCGCGCGCGATCGAACTCGCGCGCAC
>CAZOLL010000015.1:17403-19532 GCA_964580365.1 uncultured Phycisphaeraceae bacterium | reverse complement strand
CTCTCTCTGCGCGCCGCCCTTCGCGGCGCCGAGGTCCGCGGGCTCGCGTTCTCTCGGAGGTCCCCATGCGTTCATCGCGTTTCGCCACCGTCTCGCTCGCGCTCGTCTTCGGTGCCGTCGTCCCTGCCGCGTCCCACGCGGGGACGCTGCGAGTGCCGTCGGAGTACCCGTCCGTGAACTCCGCCGTCGCGGCCGCGCACGACGGCGACGTCGTGTTGGTCGCCCCCGGCAACTACACCGAGATCATCTCGCTCAACCAGGCGAACGGCATCACCGTGCGCGGCGAGAAACACGTCCGGTTCACCGGGACCTACCCCGTCTACGTGCAGTTCTCCGACCGCTTCACGCTCGAGAACATCGAGGTCGTCGCGACGGACTCGGCCGTGAACCTGCACGAATGCACCCGCAGTCGAGTGACGAAGTGCAAGGTGAGCGGCGATCTCACGTGGGCCGGGATCCAGCTCTACTCCTGCGAGAACTCGCGCGTGGACGCCTGCTCGGTGACGTCCGACACGATGAAGCCGGGGATCCGGATGCTCTCGTGCACGCAGGTCGAGATCGCGAAGAACCGGCTCGAGCTGCCGCACGGCACCGGCGTCTACGACGACGGCGTCGCGAGCCTGATCCGCGAGAACTCGATCGAGTCGGACCATGCGGCGATCGAGTGCACGGGCGCGTCGACGACCGTGACGAAGAACAAGATCGACGGCGCCGCGGTGCTCGTCGCGGGAACGCACGTCCGCGTCGACGGCAACTCGATCAAGGACTCGTCATCGAACGGCCTGCAGATCGAGGACTCGACCAACGTCCTGATCAGCAGCAACGCGATCAAGAACGCCGCGGGCGCCGGCGTCCTCCTCGACGCGATCACGGCGCAGAACTGCAGCCTGGTCGGCAATAGGATCTCGAAGTGCGACGCCTACGGCGTCGTGTTCGAGACCGGCATCAAGGGCCTGCACCTGTCCGAGAACTCCGTGAAGAGCTCGGGCGTGACCGACATCAAGGGCCCGATCGCCGAAGTGACTCTGTTCGACAACAAGTACGAGAACGCGAGCCCGTGACGCGCGCGCGGTGACGTGGAACGCGGCGCCCGGCCTGGAGCGATCCGGGCCGGGCGTTGCGGTGTTTTCGACAGTGCGTTCACGCTGCTACGGCAGCCCGCGCCTTCGATCGCTCTCCAGCCGACTGGTTGCGAGCGCCGCGAGCGACGTCCGAGGTCCTCAGGCGCTCAGACAAAACGTCCGCGCTTCTCCGAGGAAGATGAACAGCGAGCGCGCGAGCACGTCGCGACCGATCAAGCACTCGATGTGATGTCCGTCGAGCGGTGCCTCGATGGCGGTGGTTTCGAACACGAGGCCGTTCGCGAGGTGGAGGCTCACCTGGTACTCGTCGCACCAAACGCGCGCGGACGAAGCCGTGGCGATCGCGGTGACGCCGACCGGCTCCAAGCCGAGCCCGGATGCGACGCCGCGTCGGATTACCGTCGCCGACGCGCCCGTGTCGATGAGCGCAGTGAGTTGGATCGGGTCGGGGACCGACGCTCCCGATGCGGCGAAGCTTTGCTCGAGGTCCGAGGCGACGCCGATGCGGACAGGCAACACGGGACCGAGCTCCTCGAGCTCGTCCACATGCATCGTGAGCGAAGCCATGTCAACGTCCGACGAGAATCGTCTGTTTCCGGTCGACTCGAAGCACTTGCTTCACGAGGAACGGGGCGTTTCCGAATCGGCGGTAGCCCTCGCCGATCGCCTCGCGTCGCGTGCGCCACGTGCCGTGGATTTCGCGTCCCCGCACGAGGGCGAAGGAGCCCTCGGCGGTCGCGACCAGTCGTGCCCGTTCGCGTTCGAATGTCTCGAGTTCGGTGTCGAGGACGTGCGGCATGTCGTGCCCTCCGCGGTCGGATTCTAGTTCGTTGTCGCTGACGAGCGAACGACGTGCGCCGCGCAGAGTTTCGGTCGAGATACAGCTCGTGTTCTCGAGAAGGGTCGCGTTCGACAGAAGTCGGCCGTGGCTCGACGGTCGAGCACGCGCGTTTCCAACCGATGTGCCGTCTCCGGCCCGCCCCGGGCCCGCGCCGGCGCGCGGGCCCGGCCGGGGGCCCCCCCGGCGGGCGCCGCGCCGGTGGAAAC
>CAZOLL010000015.1:0-17393 GCA_964580365.1 uncultured Phycisphaeraceae bacterium | reverse complement strand
TTTTGGGGGGGGGGGGGGCGGGGGCCGCCCGGGCGGTTCCCCCCGTGTGGGGCCGCCCCCCCCCCCCGGGGCCGCGGCGCGGCGCGCCCCCCGCGGCCGGGGCACACCCGTGCGCGACCCTCGCATGTGAAACCGACCGCTCGCTGCCTACCCGACGACCGCGCTCCACGCATCCGGCGAGAACCCGACGTAGAACGTGGTGCCGACGCAGATCGTCGGCGCGCGCAGCGTTCCGGACGGGCCGAGCACGGCGGCTTCGATCGCGTTCCAATCGATCGGTTTCGCGCGCAGATCGAACGTCGTGAACTTCTTGCCCTTCCCGGCCACGAGCTGCGTGCCGCGCGCGAACAGCGTGCGGCACGCCGCGGCGTCGAACTTCTCCTTCCGCGCATCGACGATCTCGCGCGTGCCGATCCGGTGACGGCCGACGAACTCGTCGGCCCGCTCGCAGCCCGTTCAGTGTTTGCGGTGGTAGTACCAGTCGATCATGGGTGGGCCCTTCTGCGGAGGTGCGATGAGTCGCTCATCTGAGCGGATCGCATCGACATCACCAAGGCGAAGACCGCCCACGACCGTGTCGCGAGGTTTCCCATCAGCATGTCCCGCTATCGTGGGATCACCGTGTATCACTACCTCACCCTCGATCGGCTCGACGCTCCCATTCTCATCGACCTCATCAGGAGCTACCGCGGCCTCGTCGCTGACTTCCTTCGCGTCTACGGCGAACAACGCGGCATCACGGCACCAAGAAAGATCGAGGACTTTCGCCGTCGCATCGAGTCCTTTCCGATCGACGCTGCCGAACGTCTCGTGCGCGACGATTCAAACTTTGAGCCAGAGCCCCTCTCTCCAGACCAACTGGCTTTCCTGAAGGCGCTCGCTGCGCACCATGCGAGGGTCGTTGAACGCCGCATCTCCAAAGCGACGGTCGAGTTTGGCGAGGGCACGGTCGAACAACTGACACGACAGCATGGTGCCTTGCTGAACTGGTCCCGGTGGTGGACCGAGGTAGAGCCGTTGACAATCGCCTGGCCCACGCCGTACGTCCTGCGGCACGTGCAGGATTCGAATCGCGACCTGGTCGCACCCCTTCTCGCCGCTGCTGAAGCTCCAGGCACCACCGGTACGTTCTTCGTTGCAATGGCCATGCACGACGAGACTACGACCGCGGGTCATCTCGACGCGATACGTGCAGCCATCGACGACCTCAACCGCGCGTGCGGAACGAACTACTTGGCGCAGCGCGTCGACGATCGACCGCGCGCGGACATGATCAACCACCGAATCGAGGAGATGATCCGCGACGCAGTCGGCGTGATCATCGACTGCACCGAAGAGCGTCCATCGGTTTACTTCGAAGCCGGGTTCGCGAAGGCGCTGGGGAAGCCCACATTCTTCGTCGCGCGCAAAGGCACGAGACTCCACTTCGACGTGGCTGCATACCAGTGCGAGATCTTCGAGACGGTGGATCAACTGCGCGAACGGCTGACGAGGACCATCCGCTCCGACTTCGAAGCGCGCGGAACTCTCCCGCGTCCGTCGTGAGCGCTGTCGACGCGTCGTTTGGGCGGTGCACTCATGATCCTTGCGCCACGCGCTGGTAGAACGGCTCACTCGTGGAATGGTCGCGGCTTCGCAGTGCCGCGACGCTCATGAGACTCAGCCAAGATCTGGAGCAAGGATGGGGATCAAGCAAGGCTGCAGGCCACGCGAAGAAGTCCTGAAGGGCGACCTCGATGACGCGATCTTCGCCGCTGATTTCGGTGACGTCATCCTCGGCAAGGGGCCGAAGGTCTACCGCGATGCGAAGGCGTTCTTCGAGAACACGCATCCGGCGAAGCAACTTCAGAGAGTGACCCAGTCGGTCTTCGGACGGCTCGCGGATCCCAAGGAGCCCGGCACGACGATTCGCTTGAGCACCGGCTTCGGCGGCGGAAAGACCCACACCCTTCTCGCGCTTTGGCACCTCGGAAAGCACGTTGCCGATGCGTCAACGGGAATCGATCTGCTCCCCGCCGCTGGTCGCCCTGCTTCGGTCCGCGTGGTCGCCGTCGACGGCAGCAAGGCAGGCAACGTGTTCGCGCGACACGGCCGCCACGAAGTCCGCAGCCTCTGGGGCGAGATCGCGTTCGCGCTCGGAGACGAGAAAGCCTGGCGCGATCTCGGCGACGTCGATGATCCGGAGAAGCAACCGGATGAAGTCCTGCTCGAACGCCTCATACCGCCGGGTCCGGTGCTCTTCCTCCTCGATGAGCTGGTCGTGTACATGGCGACGCTTTCCGAGCGCGGCCAAGGCAACCTGCTCGCCTTCATGGGCAAGCTCGCATCCGTCGCCTCGAAGCGACCGCAGACCGTCGTCGTCGTCACCGATCCGGCGGACCAACGCTCGTTCGCGCGCGAGTCGGCCGCGATCGGCACCAAGCTCACTTCCGCAGCGCTGAAGCTGGACGATCTCTTCGGCCGCAAGGTCTCCGACTTCGACCCAATCGGCGACGAGACTCCACAAGTGATCGTTCGACGGCTCTTCGATCGAGTCACGGCCGCCGCGGCACAGAAGACGTCGGCGACCTACCACGCGCTCTACTTGCGCATCGCGAAAGAGCACGCCGGACTCGTCCCAACGGACGCTCTCACTCCCGAGTATGCGCGCCGCATCGTCGACTGTTACCCGTTCCATCCCCGCTTGATCGAGACCGCGCAGAACCGGCTCGGCGCTCTGCAAGAGTTCAACAAGAGCCGCGGGACACTTCGGCTCTTCGCGCGCATCCTCCGAACCATTTGGGAGGACGAGGAAACAGACCCGGACCTGATCACCGCGGGAGACCTCGACTGGTCGAGCCCGCGCATCCAGGCCGACCTGCTGCAACGATTGAATCGCGACTCCTTCAAGGCAGCGGTGTCGGCCGACGTCGAGAAGCACGCGCGCGAACTCGATGGCGGCAAGCAGCGTGGCGTCCACGTGCGGGCTGCATCCGCCCTGCTCCTCGAGAGCATCCCGATGCAGTCGAACAGCGGTCTCGAGCCGGCGGAGGTGACTCTCGCCATCGTGCGGCCCGACGAAGCGGGCGACGAGCCGAGCGAGGCGCTGGAGCGACTCGCCGGAGTCTGCTGGCACACTTATCCGATCCCCGGCGGACGCGGGCTCCAGTTCCGTTACGAACCGAACGTCATCAAGCAGATCGAGCAGCGCCGCGCTCAGATTCCGCTCGAAGACGCGCGCTCACGCTTGCTCGCCGAAGTGTTCGAGTACTTTTCCGGCCCCCTCTTCAAGCCGGTTCCTTGGCCCAGCGCGGCTCGCGCGGTGAAGGAGCTGCCGGACTTGCAGCTCGTGCTGTGCGAAACCGAAGCGCTCGCGCGATCCGTGTGCGCCTACTCCGACGACTCCGACCCGAAGGCTCCGCTCCCGCGCAAGTTCCAGAACGCCGTGCTCGCGATCACGGCGAGTAGCAGCCCACTGAACACCGCCGTCGAACGCGCACAGCGGTTGCTCGCGTGCGAGTCGATCGACAAGGAGCACAAGTCGGGTGACTCGGCGAAGATCGTCCGCGAGCAAATCTCTCGGATCCGCCCCGAACTGCTGAAGCAGTTCCGCCTTCAGGCGTACCGCGCGTTCGACCGCGTGGTGCTGCCCGGTGGAGTGGCCTACTCGATCGACGAGAGCTTCCAGGGTCCCGAAGAGAAGCTGCTCGCGAAGCCGCAGGGCCAGGAGGGACTGAAGCGCTTCCTCGAAGAGAAGGGGTTGATCTACCGCTCGACCGACGCACTCGATCCGCCGCGTTTCTTGCGCGAGGTCTTGCCGGGCACGACTCCGATCCCCGACAAGCCGGGCGTGTACACGACGAAGGCGGTGCTCGACCGATTCCTCGGCACGCCCAAACTGCGGCTCGTCCCGGACGCTTCGATCGTGCGGCAGACGCTCACGAAAACCGTCGAGCAGGCGAAGGCCGTCGTTCGCTTCGCGGATGGTCGCGCATTCGACGGACATGGTTGCGTCGAGGGTCCGGAGGGTCGACGCCAGCGGACACAGTCGTCGCTTCCAACCATTCCTCTCGACGACAACGTCTACGTGACGACACCGGACAACACGTTCGGCGTTCAGTGGGTGAAGGAAGACCCGGTGAAGTACGGCGGGTCGGACGGCGGTCCCGACACGCCCCCACCGCCTCCGAAGGAGCCGGAAGGTCCAGCGACAGTCACGACGTGGGACGCTGCAGTCGAGCTTTCCGGGTCGCGACCGCTTCAACGACTCGACCTCATCGCACGAACTCCCGCGGCAGCCGGGGCGCTCGCGGCGCTCGCTCAACCCGTTGGCTCAGACCGACTCTCGCTCACCGTTGATGTGAACGGCGAATTCAAGGACGGCGGCCGCGCTCGCCTCCTTCTCGAAGGCATGAAGCCGCACCATCCGATCAAACCGCTGCCGACCGCTCAAACGCTCTTCACCTCGCTTCGCGACGACGCTGAATTCGAGGTCACGTTGGCCCTCGAGTTCGGAACGCCGGGGCGATCCGAGATGCAGGCCACCCTCGAACGCCTTCGCAACGACGCTCCCGATGGAGTGACGCTGCGCGCGATCTTCGGCCCGCCCGCGAGTAAGGGCTCGTGAAGATTCGCGAGGCGGCGTTCGCGCTGCGCGTGGTTCGCAGACGCTCGGGTGACGCGGGCATCCTCTACCGTCGCCGCCTCACCACCAGCGGCGATGAGCGACTCGATCGAGTGGCGTCGATTTCGCCACTCGCGTTCATCGCTGGAGCGTCGCTGCTGCGGTCTGCCGTCCGCGTCAGCATTCCCGGTCGGTCAGGACCCGTCCGCCTCGGCCCCGGGCCCTACCACCCGCTCGACGCCGATTGGGGTGCACGCGTGGCGTGCTTCGCGATCCTCGCGCGCGGCCTGCGCAACGCGGAACGACTCCATCGGGCGGCGGCGAACCTCCAAGACGCCGACGGCGCCGAATCGGCTTGGTGGCTCGGGCTCATGTCGCGCCCGCACGGGAAGCGCGCGGTGCGAGCGCTGCGGATCCTGACCGAGGCGGTGCGGTGAACGAAGCAGAAGTCCGGCGCTTGATGACGGAGCCCGAAGGCGAGCACATCGAGTTCAAACCGTCTGTCCCAACCCGGCAGGAAGTCGCCGATTACGCGGTCGGCATCAGCAACGCCGGAGGCGGCGCGCTGCTCGCCGGCGTGAGCGACCGGCGCCCGCGGCGAATCGTTGCCTTTCGCATGCCGAGCACATCGGACCTCGCGAAAATCCGCGACAGCGTGCTCGACTCGGCGCAGCTTCACGTGACGGTCGAGAGCGTCCCGACCTCGGACGGACCCGTGCTCGCGATCTCGATCCCGCCGCATCCGCGTGGTATCCCGGTCTCGACGAAGCGGGGCCACTACCTGATCCGCGTCGGCGAGTCGTTGCGCGGGATGACGATCGAGCAGATCGACGCGATCCGACGCGAGGCGGGGCAGGAATTGACGGCGACGTCGATCCCGGCGCCGCTCGCCGCGCTCGTGAGCGCCGCCGCGGTCGAAGAGCTGCGACAGCTCATGCGGGAGGCCGGCGCGCCGGACGACCTGGTCCGCCAGCGCGATGCCGATCTCCTGCGCGGACTGAACGTGCTCGACTCCGGAGGGCGGTTGAAGATCGCCGGACTGATCCTCGTCGGCCAATCCGACGCGCTGCGCGTTCACGTCCCCCACGCGCAGTGGCAGTTCCGTCGAATGACGTCCGACACTGCCTATGACCAAGCCGAAGACGGCGTCGATTCCATCGCCGTGGCGCTGCGCCGGCTTCGCGATCTCATCGGGGCGAACAACCCAATCGTCACCATCCCGGGCTGGCTCGTTCATCCCGAGTTTCCGCGCTACCCGCGCCTCGCACTGCGCGAACTGCTCATCAACGCCTTCGTCCACCGCGACTACTCCGCGCCGGGCGCGGTCACCGTGAAGGTCCACCCGCACAAGCTTGAGATCTCGAACCCCGGCGGCTTCGTCGGGACGATCACGCCGAAGAACATCCTGCATCACCCGTCGTCTCCGCGTTATCCCGCGTTGATGACTGCGCTGGTCCAGATGCGGCTCGCCAACGCGACCAACCTCGGCGTGCCACGGGCGTTCCGCGAGCTCCTCAACGAAGGCAAGGAGCCGCCGATCTACTGGACGTCCGGCCACGCCGTGCGAGTGACGATCAAGGGGCAGGAGGCGCGCCGCGGGTTCCTCGAGTTCGTCCGATCTCATCCGGGCCTCGACGTGGATCATCTCCTCCTGATCCACGCGCTGACTCGCGTCCGCGAGATGACCGCGCGACAAGCCGCGACGCTCTGCCAGCGAAGCCTCGAAGAAGCCCGCGAGCTGCTCGGTGAACTGGCTTCGCGGTTCCGCGTCCTCGAAAGTGGTGGACGGGGCACCGGCCGTTACTACCGTTTCTCTCGCGATGCCGACCGAGTGCTCGGGAACGCGTTGGCGTATCACGTCGATCGACCCTTGAGGGAGGCGAACGCGAGAGCGCGCGTCCTCGAAGTCCTCGACGAGCGGGAGCTGACGAACTCGGACGTCCGCGAGATCACACAGCTCACCCGCAAGCAGGTGGTGAAGTTGATGAAGGAGCTGGAGGCCGGCGGTTTTGTCCGCCTCGAGGGACAAAAGCGCGGGAGTCGCTGGGTTCGCGTGCACCCCGCATCCCACTGAGGAGCCGCGCAAAGCTCCGCCGTTGTTGTACATGAGTGAATTCACGCTCTGACGCGTCGGGAGGCCACGTGACCGCGAGTGGGGACAAAACCGTGGTGGCCGGGACAAAACCGGCCGCGGGAATCGCACGACCCGCGCGCGAGGTCCCGCGACTCCTCATCGAGGACTGGCTCCCCGCCGCTGCGATCGGCGTCGAGTGCATGCGCGAACGCGGCAGCGCGAGTGCGCTCGCGCCGCACACCTACCTCCACGTCTGGTGGGCCCGCCGCCCGCTCACTGTGTCACGCGCGGCCGTGCTCGCGTCGCTCCTGCCGGCCGACTTTCCGCGCGAGGTGTTCGAGAGGCTGCTCGGGTTCGGCAAGCCGGGTCACGAACTCGTCGCCGCGCGCAAGCTGATGGATGAGGGATTCAAGGTGCCCGGCGGGTTCAACTGCGATCGCGCGTTCAAGCATGGCCTTCGCGACGACGATCTTCGGCGCGCGCACGACGCCGCGAAGGAAGTCTGGGGAGCGAACATCACCGTCATCGATCCGATGGCCGGCGGCGGCTCGATTCCTCTCGAGTCCGCGCGTCTTGGCTTCAAAACGATCGCAAACGAATACAACCCCGTTGCGTGCTCGGTTCTCGAGGCGACGATCGACTACCCGTTCCGGTTCGGAGTGGACCTCGCCAAGAAGGCGCGGCACTGGGCGAAGATCTGGGAGGAGCGGATCACGAAGCGACTCGCCCGCTTCTACCCCGAGCACAAGCACGTTCTGGTGCACGCGTACATCTTCGCGCGCACCGTGCCGTGCCCCGACACCCAGTTCCACACGCCGCTCGTCCCCGACTGGCACCTCGCCAAGCCGAAGGGCGAAGGCCAGCGCGTCGTCGCCGAGCCGATCGTCGACGAGAAGCGCGGCACGTGGGGCGCGCGCATCCGCGACCTCGGGAGCGGCGCGGGCCAATTGAAGGAAGCGCCGCGGCCGACGTATGGGGACGGGAAGGGCGTCTCGTTGTTCACCGGCCATCTGATTCCAGCGGATTACATCAAGGCGAAGGCGCAGGCCGGGGAGATGAAGAGCGCCCTCTACGCGGTTGCGATCAAGACCCCGCAGGGGCTGCGCTTCCAGCCGCCGGAGCAGAGGGATCTCGAAGCGATCGTCGACGCGGAGAAGGAACTCGCGCGCGTGCGCGAGCAGTGGGAGCGGGACGGTGTGATTCCGACCGAGCTGTACCCGGAGGTGTCGAGCGACGAGCGCCCGCGCGTGTACGGCATGCCGCGTTGGAGCGACATGTTCGCGCCGCGTCAACTGTTGGCGGTCGGTGTGTTCGTCGAAGAACTTCGCCGAGTTCGAACGGACATCATGCGCTCCGAAGGAGCCGAACTCGGCGAGGCAATCGTTCACTTGTTGGCGTTCGTCGCTGACAAGTTCGCGAATCACAACTGTTACTCGAACCGCTGGGAGAACACGCGGGGAGTGGTGAAGGGAAAGATGGACCGACACGATTTCGCGTTCAAACCTGCCTTTGCCGAGCTCGCTCCGTGCGAGTCGGGCGCGGGGCTTGAGTGGGCACTGGCGAACGTGTGCGAGGCCTACGGCGAGATCGCCAAACTCCCGCGTCACCAGTCATCGGAGGCACCTTCCATTCACCGCGGGAGCGCAACCTCGCTTCCCCAGATCGAGTCCAACTCGATCGCAGCGGTCGTCGTCGATCCTCCCTACACCGACAACGTCCAGTACTCCGAGCTCGCCGACTTCTTCTACGTCTGGCTGAAGCGCACTCAAGGCCACCGCCACCCGGATTGGTTCTCGACCTACCTCTGCGAGCACGACCAAGAAGCGGTCGTCAACATCAGCAGGCACCGCGATGGCCCTCGTGGGAAACGCGGCGCTCGCGACGGAAGCGTCAAGGAAGCGAAGGCGAAAGCGAACGCCTTCTACCAGCGCCTGATGACCGAGACGTTTACGGAGTGTCACCGCATCCTGCGCGACGACGGCGTTCTCACTGTGATGTTCACGCACAAGAAGCAAGAGGCGTGGGAGACGTTGTTCGCGTCGTTGATCGCGGCCGGTTTTCGCATCACCGCGACGTGGCCTGTGAAGACCGAGAGCGAGCACTCGTTGCATCAGGCCCGCAAGAACGCAGCGCAGAGCACGGTGATCCTCGTGGCGCGGAAGCGCGCGTCCGGCGCCGGGGTCGGGTACTTCGACGAGGCGATGCGATCCGAGATCCGGGACTGCGCGCGGGCCGCCGCCGAACGGCTGAAGGCGGAAGGACTGAACCCAATCGATCAGCTCGTCGGCTCGTTCGGCCCCGCAATCGAGGTCTACAGCCGGCACGACGAGGTTCGCACCGACACGGGCGAGCCGATCCGTGTGGGCCGCGCAATCGACGAGGCGTCGGACGCGATCAGCAAGTGGCGAATCGAGCAGCTCGCGGCGCGCGGCCTCGAAGGCGTCGAGCCCGAGGGACAGTTCGCGCTCCTGTGCTGGGACGTCCTCGGCGCCGCGGAGTTTCGGTTCAACGAAGCCAAGCTCCTCGGCCACGCGGTCGGGATGGACGTCGAGCAGTTGCTCGCGGCGGGCCTGGTGACGAAGGATGGCGAGAAGGTCCGCATGGCTCCGGTGAAGGATCGCCGGCGCGAGCGCGCGCTGGAGCCGGACGAGCTGGAGAAAACACTGTTCGGCATGGTGTCGACACCGAAGCGCCGCAAGAAGGGCGACGTCCGCAAAGTCCACCCGAACGATGCGCGGTTCGTGACCGCGCTCGACGCCTGCCATGCGCTGGCGTTGCGCTTCATCGAGGCGGGCGGCGGCGGAGCCAGCATCGGTTCGGCCAAGTCGCTCGTCACGCAACAGCGCTACGGCAAGGACTCGCCGGTTGCGCGGCTCATGGAGGCGCTCGTCCACGCAGCGCCCGAGGCCGTCCGCTTCGAGAAGGGCAAGAAGTCGGTGGGCGCACGCTTCCCAGAGTTCCGCGCGTGGCATGCGATGCTCGGGCCGCTGTTCGGAATCGGATCGCCGGAGTGGAAGGAGAAGGCTCCGCCGCAGGGACTGCTGTTCGCCAACCGCGTGCGCGAAGACGACGGTGACGAGGGGGATGCGGATGAAATGGAAGGCGCCGGCGAGGGTCCCGAGGATGGTGACGAGGACGATTGAGATGGGGAAGGCGCGGTCGAAGGAGGAAGCGCTGCCGAAGTCGGTGATCCAACCGGGCTCGCTGCGACGCCGCCACTGGAAGCGATTCCTGCACGCTCCGGATCCGGAGTTGCTCGAACAGCTCTACGTCCCCGCGCTGTCGGAAGCGATCCGCTACGACCGCTGCTGCGCCTACTTCTCGAGTTCGGTGCTGTCCGCGGCGGCTCGCGGTTTTGGGCCGCTCATCGAGCGGCTCGTCTCGCTCGGCGACAGGGCGCCTCGTCCCGCGGTGCGATTGCTGGTGAACGAGGAGTTGAATGCCGCGGACCGCAATGCGCTGCTCGAAACCGGTTCGTCCGCCGCGCTCGAGAAGCGGCTCTTCGATCGGTTCAAGTCCCCGAAGGAGGCATTGGAGAAGGAACGCCTCAAGATGCTCGCGTGGTTGCTGCGCGAAGGTCTCGTCGCGGTGCGGGTCGGCGTGCTGCGCAGCGGTGAGGGGATTCTGCACGCGAAATACGGCGTCGTCACCGACGAGAAGGGCGATGCCGTGGTCTTCGCCGGGAGCGGAAACGAATCCGCACCAGGCCTGCTCTCGAACCACGAACAACTCGAGCTCTCGACCTCGTGGTCCGACCCGGAGCGTCTTCAGCACTACACGAAGCAATTCGACGCGCTTTGGACGGACACTCATCCAGACGTCCACACGGTGACGTTGCCCGAGGCGGTCCGCCTCAAGTTGATCAAGTTCGCGCCGAAGGAGCCTCCGATCGCGGAGCCGAGCACTGCTCTGGCGCGGCAGCGCGCGGCGATGTTGCTGCAGTACGTCGTCGAGGCGCCGTACTTCGAGAACGGGGGCTCGACCTGCGACGCGACCGCGCTCGTCGATCTGTGGCCGCACCAGCGCCGGGTCGTGGAAGAGACCGCAACCGCGTGGCCCGATGGCCGGCTGTTGTGTGACGAGGTCGGGATGGGAAAGACGATCGAGGCGATCCTCGTGCTGCGCCGGCTTCTCGCCGGACGGGGCGTGAAGCGAGCGCTGCTTCTCGTACCTCGCGGGCTGCTGAAGCAGTGGCAAGGTGAGCTGCGAGAGAAAGGCGGGCTCGTCGTGCCGCGCCTCGAAGGCCTGGATCGGCTCGTCTGGCCCAACGAAGTGGAAAAACGACTCTCCGGATTCGACGAGGCGTTGCAGCGCGACGTCTTGCTCGTCAGTCGCGAGACCGCGCGGACCGAAGCCAACCGCGCACTGCTCTTGACCTCCGATGTATGGGACCTGGTCATCCTCGACGAATCGCACGCGGCACGCCGGCGCAAGCAGGAGGAGAACGAGTTCAACGGCGCCACGCTGCTGCTCGAGTTGTTGCGCGAGCTGCAGCTCCGCGGCCGTGTGCGCGGCGTGATGTTGTTGAGCGCGACGCCGATGCAGACACATCCGTGGGAGCCGTGGGACCTGCTCGCGATCCTCGGCGAAGGCGGTCGATGGTTGGCCGAGTTTCGCGAGGTGCGTAACTTCTACGGCGCGGTTCGCAGCCTCTCGAACGGCTCCTTGAAGACAGAAGAAGCGCGCGTACCGGCAGAACTGGTGGTCGCGGACGCCGCGTTTCCTCCACCATCCGGCGCTCCCCGACCCACCGACGCCACGGCGTTCGCAAAGTCGCTGAGCTTCGCGAAGCCGGATCAGCGCGAGCCGCTCGCAAGGTGGCTGCGGCACGGCGCGCCGCTCGCTCGCAAGATGCATCGAAACACACGCGACACGCTTCGCGCCTACTACGCGATGGGCCTGCTGAACCGGCCACCGCCGAAGCGCGCCGTGCATGACGAACGCTTCGACTACGAGCACCTGGAAGAGCGTCGCGTGTACGACGCGGTGAAAGAGTACATCGATCACCGCTACGCGCAGTTGGAGACCGACAAGCCCGGCAAGGGATTCGTGATGACCGTCTACCGCCGCCGCGCGGCGAGCTCGCCCTACGCGCTGCAGGAGAGCCTCAAACGAAGGCGTGCGGGACTGAGGGCGGTGATCGCGAGACACACGCTGGACGATTGGGTGCGCGACGATTTCGACCCGAGCGACCTGGACGAAGACGACGAGTTCTTCGACCGAGTTGAGATCACCGACTCATACCCCGACGACCCTGGCATCGCGCGCAACGAGTTGAACCAAGTGGAGGAGCTGCTCGCGAAGCTCGCGGGGCTCGGGAGCCGCGACACGAAGCTCAGTCGCTTCTACGACATCATCAAGGCGCTGCGCAGCGAGGGCCGGGCCGTGCTCGTCTTCAGCGAGTACACCGACACGATGGAGTACGTGAGCGAGCGGCTGACGTCGTTGTGCGGAGATCGGCTTGGCACCTACAGCGGCGATGGCGGGCGACGGCGCGTCGGAGATGAATGGAAGCCCGCGACGAAGGACGTGATCACGAGCGCATTGATGCGCGGGGAGATCGACGTCCTGGTGTGCACCGATGCGGCGAGCGAAGGCCTCAACCTGCAGCGGGCCAGCGCCGTCGTGAACTACGACTTGCCGTGGAACCCGAGCAAAGTTGAGCAGCGCATCGGTCGCGTCGACCGCATCGGTCAGGAGCAGGACGTGGTGAAGGTGACCAACCTCTTCTTGATCCACAGCGTCGACGACGACGTGTACTCCGCGTTGCGCCACCGCTGCGGATTGTTCGAGAAGTTCGTCGGTCCGATGCAGCCGGTGCTCTCGCGCGCGCGACGGATGCTGACGGGACGAGAGCGTGCGCAGCGCGGCGTGATCGAGCAGGAGGCGGCAACTGTCGACGCCGAACCGATCGCGACGGAGAACTACCTCGAATCGGAGGCCGTGAAGCCGGAGCCGGTGACCTCTCCAGCGACTCGCGCGGACTTGATGCGCGCGCTCCTGCGGTTGACCGGAGAATTCGGGCCGAAAGCCGCGCAAGCCAAGCAATCGCACACGGTGCGCATCACGAACGCCGGCAGCGCGGGGGCATCCTTCTCGGGTGACCGCGCTGAACTCGAGCGTGATGAATCACTCAAGCCTCTCAGCCCGCTCGACGACAACCTTCGAGGACTCATGCAGCAGCTCCGTCGCACGGGCGAGAGGCTGCCGCTCGTCGTCGGCACCGCACAGGCCGGGAGCTTTCGACGCACGGTGTGCCGTTGGCTCGCCGCTTCCGGCATTGAAGCAGTCGCCACGTTCGACGAACTCCGCTCGCGAGTGGATGGCTGGGACGGGGTCTATCCCGATCCAGCTCGACACGTCGACGCGGAACGAGAAGCGCAGCGCGAGGCGGAGCGGCAGGTACGTGCGATGGAGCGTGATGCGGCTGCGACCGTTCGGCGCAACTTGGGCGCTCAGCGCGAAGCGGCGCGCCTGCGCCTCCTGCGCGAGCTCGGTCGTTACCTCGTGTGCGCCTCGCGCAGCGCGGCTCCGTTGAACGATCGCTTCCACCAACAGATGACCGGGGCCGGCCCCGCCGCCGAGCGACTGAGGAAGTGCTTCACGCAGTTGGGCGAGAAGTACCCCGAGTGGCCGAATGACCTCGTCATGGACTTCGAACGGTTCGCGTCCGAAGTCAACGAGGCCCGTCGCAAGTCGCGACTCGCGGGCAAGGAGATCGACGCGGCATTGGGCGATCCGCGGTGGAAGGCGGCCGACGCCTTGGCGAGCCTGCGGAGATCGGATGCGAGGGACTGACGATGCCGAACGAGCGCGACGCCGAACTGGACCAGCTACGGCAAGAACTCGACACGATCATGAGTCGTCTCCGCGAGCTCGCGTTCATCGACGAAGTCACGTTCACGCTCGTCGCCGTGCTCGACGCCAATCAGGAAGTTCGCCCGCAGGGCACGCTCCGGAACTGGATGGCCAGGTGCTACTCGTACGCCGTACTTGCGGGGCTCCGCGCGCTGAACGACCGAACTCGCGGCGTGGCCTCGCTCGCGAAGTTCCTCGATCACGCGGCAGGCGCCGCTCCGCGGCTGTTCACGCGGGAGCGTTACGTTTCGTTTTTCTCGGACGAGTCGGACGAGGGGCCGGAGCGGAGCATCGGTGCGCGGCATGGGAACGAGGCGTTCGATCGCATCGTTGGAGCCGGCTGCTCGACACTGACGCGCGCGCAGGTGGATGACGACCGCCAACGGTTGAGTGCCGCGTTGGAACACCTCGAGGCGTTTGCCAATGAGCACTACCTTCACATCAATCCCACGCCGACTGCCCCTGCACCGACCTTTCAGGATGCGCGGGATGCGATCCGCGTCGTGCACGCGATCTGCCGGCGTTATCTGTTGCTGTTGAGCGGCGCCCAAAGCGACACGATCGTGCCGCACACGGAGCGTTGGGTGAACGCGTTTCGAATGCCGTGGCTCAAGCCCGGCGAGGATGTCCCGCGTCACGTGAGTCTCGACGACTTGGGTGGCGCGTCGATGCGAGGGGGCGGGAGCGCATGAACTGGATCACCGAGTGGCCACGGTTGTCGAAGCGAATCGAGGCGTTCGAGCAGGCTGCCCGCTCGTTCTTCCATCAAAGCGGGGCGTACGTGTCCAACGCCTACACGGGAACGATCAAACTGTCCTTTGAGCCGCTCGCGAAGCGGATCGCATCAGAGGTCTCAGCACTCGCTAGCGATCCGACCGTTCCGTCCGCAGCTCGCGACCTTGTCAAATCCGTTTCGGTGTCCACGGACTTTGGCAGTTCTGGGTGGGCGGGCCTTCAGATCGCGTCAGCACAGTTCTCTTGTCTTCGGCTCGAGCTCAACTATTACCTCGCGGACCCGCACGTCGTCGCTCGCCGCCTGATTCAGAGAGCGTTTCTTCATCTCCAGCGATCAATCGTCGCTGACCCTGAGATCCGATCAACGTGGGAGGACGCGTTCGCCGCAGGCGAGGTCGAACTGGAGCGACTTGGCGGCGCACATCTGCTTCTCCACGGGATTTGGGCATTCAAGTCCCACGGCCCTGGAGAGCGAACCGATCTGGTCTTGGGTGACCGACTCGCGATCACGTCGGAGATCCGCGAGGCCGCAGAAGGGATGGTCCTCACGGAATGGAAAAAGGTGTCCACGCCTTCGGAGTTCGACTCTCAGGCCTCGGCGGCGCTTCAGCAGGCGAAGCTCTACTCGCAGGGAATCGTTGCAGGATTCGAACTGGCTGAGCTTCGGCTCCTCGTTCTCGTTTCAAAGCAACGCCACGCACCGCGAGCCGACGAGGTGATCAACGGCGTGACGTATCGGTATGTCAACGTTGCCGTCAGCCCGGAGACGCCATCGCAGTCAACCATCTGGTGACGCTTTCGGGAACTGCGCTCACAACGCCGCGAGGTTCGTTCGCAACTTCTCCCGCTCCGCGTGCAGTTCGCCCTTCCGCTTCTCCTCGCTCGCGATCACCTCGGGCGGCGCCTTCGCGCGGAAGTCGGCGTTGCCGAGCTTCTTCTCGAGGCCCACGAGGGCGCCTTCGACGCGGGCGAGCGCCTTCTCGAGGTTCTGCTTCTGCTTCTCCTTGTCGACGAGGCCGGCGAGCGAGAGGAACACTTCGGTCGCCCCGACGACTTCGACGTCGGAATCGGGCGGGCGCTTCGCGCCGGTCGCGGCGGTCAACGTGCACTTGCCGAGCTTCTCGATCCACTCCTTGCCTTGATCGAGCGTCGCCTTCGCCTCGGCGTTCGGCGCGTTCACCGTCACCGCGACCACCTTGTTGAGGTCGACGCCGTTGCGCGCGCGCGCGTTGCGCAGGCCGGTCACGATGTCCTGGAGCTGCGCGAGCTTGTTGTCCGCGTCCGCGTCGCTCGGGAACTCCTGCGCGTCGGGCCAGCGCGCGGTGATGAGCGCTTCGTCCATCGCCGAAGGCCCCGCGAACCAGCCGCGCCCGCGGAAGTGACGCCACAGCTCTTCCGACAGGTACGGCATCACCGGATGAATGAGGTGCATCGCCGTCTTCAGCACGCTCGCCGTCACGAAGCGTGCGGCCTCGCGCGACGCCGCGGGCGCGCTCGGTTCGAGACGACCTTTCGCGATCTCGAGGTACCAGTCGCAGAAGTCGTTCCACAGGAACGCGTACATCGCGCGCACGGCTTCATTGAGCCGGAAGTCGCCGAGGCACTCGGTGACCTGCGCGACGTGCGCGTGCAGGCGCGAGAGAATCCAGCGGTCTTCGAGGTGCTCGAGCTTCGCCGGCGCCTTCACCGCGCCGTCCCCCACCTTCAGCGTCGCGAAGCGCGCGGCATTCCAGATCTTGTTGGCGAAGTTCCGGCCCTTCTCGAACTTCGTCTTGCTGAGCTTCGTGTCCTGCCCCTCGACCGTCAGGTCGAGCAGCGAGTAGCGCATCGCGTCGGCGCCGTATTCGTCGATGATCTCGATCGGGTCGATGCCGTTGCCGAGCGACTTCGACATCTTGCGGCCCTGCTCGTCGAGCACGGTGCTCGTGATGTTCACGTCGGCGAACGGCGTCTTGCCGAGATTCTTCAGCCCCATCATCACCATGCGGGCGACCCAGAAGAAGATGATCCCGCGGTCCGTGACGAGCGTGCTCGTCGGATAGAAGAACCGCAGGTCCTCGGTGTCGTCGGGCCAGCCGAGCGTGGAGAACGGCCACAGCGCGGAGCTGAACCACGTGTCGAGCACGTCCTCGTCCTGCTTCAGCGTCGTGCTCGCGCAACGCTCGCACTTCGCCGGCGCTTCGTTCTCCGTCGCGAAGACGTGGCCGTTCTCGCACGTGAACACCGGGATGCGGTGGCCCCACCACAACTGGCGCGAGATGCACCAGTCGCGCACCTCGACCAGCCACGAGCGGTAGAAGTTCGCCCAGCGCTCCGGGTGGAAGCGCGGCTCGCCCTTGTCGAGCGCCGCGAGCGCCATGTCGGCGAGCGGGCGCATCTTCACGAACCACTGCTCGGACTCGATCGGCTCGACGATCGTGTCGCAGCGGTAGCACTGGCCGACGGCGTGGCGGTGCTTGTCGACCTTCTCGAGCAAGCCCTCCGCCTCGAGGTCGGCGACGATTTTCTTGCGGGCGTCTTCGCGCTTCATGCCGCGGTAGGCGCCGCCGTGCTCGTTCACGACCGCGCGGTCGTCGAGCACGCGGAGCAGGCCGAGCGCGTGGCGCTGTCCGATCTCGAAGTCGTTCGGGTCGTGCGACGGCGTCACCTTCACGGCGCCGGTGCCGAACTCCTTGTCGACCGCGGAGTCGAACACGATGGGGATCTCGCGCCGCATCAGCGGCAGCACGAGCTTCTTGCCCTTCAGGTCGGCGTAGCGCGGATCGTCCGGGTGCACCGCGACGCCGAGGTCGCCGAGCATCGTCTCGGGCCGCGTGGTCGCCACCGTCACGAAGCGGCCGGCCATCCCGGCCACCGGGTACTTGATGTGCCAGAGGTGTCCGTCGCGCTCCGGCTTCTCGACCTCGTCTTCGGCGAGCGCGGTCTCGCAGCGCGGGCACCAGTTGATGATGCGCTTGCCGCGGAAGACGAGGCCTTCGTCGTAGAGCCGCTTGAAGTTGACGCGCACGGCGCGCGCGCAGCCCTCGTCGAGCGTGAAGCGCGTGCGGCTCCAGTCGCACGAGCAGCCCATGCGCTTCAGCTGGTTCAAAATGCGGCCACCGTACTCGGCCTTCCACGCCCACA
>CAZOLL010000014.1:0-19633 GCA_964580365.1 uncultured Phycisphaeraceae bacterium | reverse complement strand
TCCGCACGACCTGCTGTTCTTCCGGATGGGCGACTTCTTCGAGTTGTTCTTCGACGACGCGAAGGTCGCGTCGCGCGCGCTCGGCCTCGCGCTGACGTCGCGCAGCAAGGGCGAGAACGCCGTCCCGATGGCCGGCGTGCCGGTGCGCAGCGTCGACCAGTACCTGAAGAAGCTGGTCGCGATGGGCCACCGCGTCGCGATCTGCGATCAGGTGCAGGATCCGAAGGACGCCGACGGCGTCATCGACCGCGCCGTCACGCGCATCGTCACGGCCGGCACGCTGACGGAGGACGACCTCCTCGATCGCGCGCAGCCGAACTTCCTCGCCGCGCTCGCGCTCGGTCCGAAGTCGGCGGACGCGCCGCGGCGCGCGGGCCTCGCGTTCGTCGACCTGTCGACCGGAGAGTTCCGCGTCGAGGAGACCGCGCTCGCCGATGCGCTCGACGCCGTCGCGCGCCTGTCCGCGGCGGAACTGCTCGTCGCGGAGGACGAAAAGGATCACGACCTCGCGGCGCTCGTCGATCGCGCGCGCAAGGCCGAGGTCGCGGCCGTGACGACACGCCCAGACTGGCAGTTCGAATCCATGTCGGCGCGCGAGGCGCTGTTCTCCGCGTTCCGCGTCGCGACGCTCGAGGGCTTCGGGCTGGACGCCGCCTCACCCGTCGTCGCCGCGGCGGGCGCCGCGCTGCGCTACCTCGAGGAGACGCAGAGGACGAAGCTCGCGCACCTGAAGGCGCCGCGCCTCGCGTCGTCCTCGGACCGCCTGCTGATCGACAAGGCGACTCGCGCGTGCCTCGAGTTGACGGAGACCGCGCGCGACGCGCGGCGCGACGGCTCGCTGCTCTCGGTGATCGACCAGTCGCTCACCGCGCTCGGCGCGCGGCGCGTGCGCGACTGGCTGCTCGCGCCGCTCTGCGACGTCGGCGCGATCCAGAAACGCCAGGCGGCCGTCGCCGAGCTCTCGACCGACGGCGCGCGGCGCTTGCGGCTGCGCGAGGCGCTGCGGCAGGTCTCGGACGTCGAGCGCCTCCTGACGCGCATCGTCACGAACCGCGCGAGCGCCCGCGACCTCGTCGCGCTGCGCACGTCGCTCGACGCCGTCCCCGCGATCCGCGCGGCGCTCGACGGCTCGCTGTCCGACGTTCTCGCCGAACGGCGCGACGCGCAGGACTCGCGCGAGGCGCTGCGCGACCGCCTCGCGCGCGGCTTGGTCGACGACCCGCCGCTCACCGTGAAGGACGGCGGCATCATCCGCACGGGCTTCTCGAACGAGCTCGACGAGCTGAAGTCGATCGGCAGCGACGGCCACCGCGACCTCGCGCGCATGCAGGCCGACGAGGTCGCGCGCACCGGGATCCAGAACCTCAAGGTCGGCTTCAACCGCGTGTTCGGCTTCTACATCGAGATCACGAACAGCGGGAAGGACAAGGTGCCCGCGGACTACATCCGCAAGCAGACGCTGAAGAACGCCGAGCGTTACATCACGCCGGAGTTGAAGGAGCACGAGACGAAGGTGCTCACGGCGGAAGCGCGCGGCAAGGCGCTCGAGTACGAGCTGTTCCAGGAGCTGCGCGCCGAGGTCGTCGCCGACCTCGAGCCGCTGCAGCGCACCGCGGCCGCGATCGCGGACGTCGACGCGCTCGCCGCGCTCGCCGAAGTCGCGGCGATGCACGGTTGGTCGCGCCCCGAAGTCGACGACGGCGACCGCTTCGAAGTCGTCGAGGGCCGCCACCCCGTGCTCGCCGTCACGCTCGGACAGTCGCGCTTCGTCCCGAACGACTGCCGCCTCGACGGCTCCGCGCGACGCCTCGCGATCGTCACCGGCCCGAACATGGCCGGCAAGTCGACCTACATCCGCCAGGTCGCGACGATCCAGATCCTCGCGCAGACGGGTTCGTTCGTGCCGGCGAAGTCGGCGCACGTCGGCGTGTGCGACCGCGTGTTCGCGCGCGTCGGCGCGTCGGACGACCTCACCCGCGGCAACTCCACGTTCATGGTGGAGATGACCGAGACCGCGAACATCCTGAACAACGCCACATCGAAGAGCCTCGTCATCCTCGACGAGGTCGGGCGCGGCACGTCGACGTTCGACGGGATGGCCCTCGCGTGGGCGATCTCCGAGCACCTCGTCGACGGCATCCGCGCGCGCACGCTGTTCGCGACGCACTACCACCAGTTGATCGAGCTGAAGGAGAGCCACCCGGCCGCGTTCAACCTGAACGTCCTGGTGCGCGAGTGGGGCGACGAGATCGTCTTCCTGCACCAGATCGTCGAGGGCGGTTCGGACCGCAGCTACGGCATCCACGTCGCGCGCCTCGCCGGCGTGCCCGAGCCGGTCCTGAAGCGCGCGGCGCAGATCCTGAAGGACCTCGAGGCCGCGAGCCCGGACCTGCGACCTTCGGCCAAGCCCGGCGACGCCCCGCGTTCCGCGGCGCCGGCGCAGCGCTCGTTGTTCGAGACGAAGCCCGCTCTCGACCCGAACGACGCACGCGTGCTGAAGGAGCTGAGGGCGCTCGACCTCGACCGGCTCTCTCCGATCGACGCGCTGATGAAGCTGAAGCAGTGGAAGGACCGCGCGTGACGCGCGGTCTCGCGCTCACTTCCCGCGGCGGAACACGAACGCGTCGCGGAACGCGTTGCCGTCGCCGACGACGAGGTTGTTCGCGTCGGAGCTGAAGGTCACGACCTTCCCGTTCTTCGAGACCTGCGGCACCGTGGACGAAGCCGACGCCTCCGCTCCGTTCCTGCCCTTCGAGACGCGCGTCGTGACGTGCTTCTTGCGGTCGTGCAGGAACACGTCGCGCACGCCGAGCGTGTCGCCGGTCACCAGCGTCTGAGCGAGCGACTGGAACACGACGAAGCGCCCGTTCGCGGAGATGTCGGGGAGCGCGCTGTCCTGGTCGCCGAGGATCCCGCCGGAGCTGACCGAGACACACTCGGTGGTTCCCTCGACCATGTCGCGCACGAAGACGTCTTCGTCATCGTTGCCCGCACCGCCGGGGACGAGGTCGGTCGAGCCCGACCCGAACGCGATGAAGCGGCCGTCGAACGACAATGAAGGGGAGCGCGACGACTCGTCGCCGGTCGCACCGAGCGCATTCACCGTGACCAACGACGTGTCGCCCGTCTCGCGGTCGTGCACGAACACGTCGTTCGCGGAGTTCTCGTCGTTCGGGACGATCTCCGCGTCGCCGGAGACGAACGCGACGAAGCGACCGTTGCCGGAGATCGCGCAGTCGAACCCGCCCTTCACGATCTGCACCCCGCCCGACGCGACGGACACGCGCGTCGTCGTGCCGGTGAGCCGGTCGCGCACGAAAACGTCGACCTTGCCGTTCGTGTCGTCGGCGACGAGGTTCGGCGCGCTCGACTCGAAGGCGACGAAGCGGCCGTTCGCCGAGATCGAGGCGAAGATCGAGTTGCCGTCCACCTCGTTGCCGGCCGAGTCGAGCGAGACGCGCTCGGTCGTGCCCGTCTTGCGGTCGTGCACGAAGACGTCGACGAAGCCCTTCGTGTCGTTCGCGACCAGGTTGCTCGCGTCGGAGTTGAACGCGATGAAACGGCCGTTCTTGGAGACGACGGCGTGCGACGACTGGTTGTTGCCGTCGAGCCCGATCGGGTCGTGCGAGATCAGAGTGGTCTTCCCCTTCTTCAGGTCATGCACGAAGACGTCGGACTTGTCGTTGCCGTCCTCCGCGACCAGGTTTTCCGCCGCCGAGGCGAACACGACGAAGCGGCCGTTGGCGGAGATCGCCGTGGTGTCGGCCCCGCCGTCCGAGTCGGCGCCGCCGCGACCGAGGGAGACCTGTTTGATCGAGCCGCCGAGCGCGGTGCCCGCGAGCGCAAGCGAAAGGGCGGAAACGAGGGCGAGATTCGTGTGCATCGGATGACCTCCGTGAGAGCCGCCCGTCCGGACGCGGCGCGCCCGCGGCGACCGACACGGATTCCGTCAGCGCTCCGGCGCGACGGGCGCGACGGGCGCGACGGGCGCGACCGGCACGAGATGCAGGAGCTCGGTCGCCGACAGCTGCGTGTTGCCGGTGACGAGGCGCATTGCCCGCGCGGCGCGCTCGCTGGTGAGCCCCGCGAGGACGTCCCCCCACGCGAGGTCGGCCGGCCCGCGGATCACGTTCACGTGGTTCTCGGCCACGAAGCGGAGTCCGCGCGGCACGAGCGCGGCGCGCAGGCGGCCGTTGCCGACCTTGCCCGTGACGCGGTTCACGACGATCGCGGGGCCGACGTCGGGCTCGGCCCAACGCACGAACTGCGGCCGCTTCGGGTGGTCCTGCGCCCACTCGAGCGCGCCGTCGCCGACGTTGTGCGCCCAGATCAACGGGACGGTCCCCTCGTTCTCTTCGCGCGCGAGCGCGGGCTTGTGTTGGTTCCACACGCAGCGCCCGGTCTTCACCGAGCACCCGAGGGACGCGAGCGAGCGGTGACCGGCGAGCGCGTCGGAGAGGGCGTCGGGCCGCTCGAGGAACAACGGCGTGCCGCGCGCGTCGCGGAACACGTGACGCTCGGATCGCTCGCCCTTCACGAGCACGATCAGCGACACCGATTGCTGCGCCGCTTCGAAGAGATCCGGGTCGTCGAGCACCTCGAGCGATTCGATCGCCGCGTGCTCGAGGAGGAAGCGCCGCAGTCCCGCGAAGTACGCGCCGTTGTCCATCGACGCGGAGACGACGAACGCGAGGCGACCGCCCGGCTTCAGCGCGGAGAGCCCGACCGCGAAGAACAACGCGAACGCGTTCGGCCGGCCGGAAACCACGGACCGCCAGCGCGCGACACGCGGATCGGAGCGCGCGATCTCGAAGTAGGGCGGGTTGCCGACGACGAGGTCGAACTCCGCCTCCGGGGGATCGGCCAGCACGTCACGTCGCGTGACGTCGAGTCCGCGCGCGCGGCAGTCCGCGACGAGAACGGCGTCGACGTCGAAGCCATTCACGATCGCGCCGGCGCAGCGCTCGCGCACGTCGGCGAGGAACTCGCCGGTCCCGGCTCCCGGATCGAGCACGCGCATCCCCGGCGCGACCACGAGCCGGTCGAGCAGCCGCTCGCGCACCGGCCGCGGCGTGAAGTACTGCCCGAGCGCCTTCCGATGGGCCAGCGGCGTGCGCGCGATGTACTCGCGCGACGGAGCGCGGAGCGCTTCGCTGCGTTCGGCGACCGACATGGCGGAGAAGGTAGCGGCGGCGGCGTGCGAGCGGAGCGGAAGTCAGGTACGACGGCCGGCGCATTCACGCAACGGCGCGCGCGCGACGACCCTAGACTCCCGCGACAACGGTCCCCCTTCCCGCGTGGAGCGCTCGATGAATCGCGCCGTCGCCGTCGCCGTGCTTTCCGTCCTCGTCTCGCCACTGTCGAGCGCCGCGGTGCGCAAGGTGCCGCAGCAGTTCGCGACGATCGGCGACGCGGTCACAAACGCCATCTCGGGCGACACGATCCTGATCTCGCCGAACAACGCGGCCGGCAGCAAGGGCGTCTACACCGAGAACGTCGTCGTCCCGAACACGAAGGTCGGGCTGAAGTTCATCGGCAAGAAGAACCCGGTCTGGGACGGGACGCAGGCGAGCCAATTGAAGGTCGACGGGCCGAACAACGACGACGTCGTGGTGCGCGGCATCACCTTCCGCAACGGATTCCGGCAGGTCGAGATCACCGGAGCGCACGTGGTGATCGAGAATTGCACGTCGCTCTCATCGCTGGACGACAACGCGTTCACGATCATCGGCGACTTCGCGCGCGTCAGCGACTGCGTGGTGCGCGACTGCTACGACGTCGCGATCGAGATCACGGGCAGCGACGCGCGCGTCGAGGGGAACCGCATCGCGAACGTCGACGAGATCGCGATCGCGCTCGACGACTGCTCCAACTCGGTGGTGCAGGACAACACGGTCGAGGCCGCCTACGGCGGTGTCTCGACGAACAGCGGCGACAACGTCGTGATCGCGAACAACCGGCTCTCGAACCTCGCGAGCAACGGCATCCTGTTCTCGGGCGACGACGTGACGGTTCGCAAGAACCGGATCCAGAACGTCAGCGGCGACGCCGACGACAACGGCGCGAACGGAGTCGCGGGGCAACCCGGCTCGGACGGCTGCGTCATCGAGAGCAACACGCTCGAGCGCATCGTGGGCGTCGCGATCAACGTCGACGGCACGCGCGCGCGGATCTTGAAGAACAGCATGAAGGAGGTTGGTCAGGCGGTCTTCCTGATCAACGGATCCGCGGTTGGCGTCGCCGGTCCGACGATCGAGAAGAACGAGGTCGAGGCGGTCGCGGCGGTTCGTTTCTCGCCCGCAATCCTCGTGTTCGCGGACGACCTGCGGATCGACGGGAATCGGATCAACGGCGTGAACAACCTCGAGGCCGGCATCTCCGTGCAGGCGCTGGAGCTCGCGCCCGGCAGCGGCGAGATCACCGACAACAAGCTGTCGCACTGCCAAGGCGGCGGGATCTTTGTCTTCGTCGCCGGCGTGAACGTCGCGGACAACTCGGTCACCGACAGCGGCTGCGCGTTCGCGACCTCCGCCGCATTCCGCATCGGGGCCGACTGCCACGTCACGGGCAACGTCGCGAAGAAGATCTCCGGCGATGGCTTCTTCATCGACGGCAGCGGCGCGGGCATCGACAACTGCACGGCGAGCGAGTGCGCGGGCGACGGCTTCGACGTCGAGACCCTGACGACCAACGTCTCGCTCGATTCGTGCAGCGCGAAGAACTGCCGCGGCGAAGGTCTCGACGTGACGACCGGTGCCTCGAACGTCGGCGTCACGAACTGCACCTTCAAGAAGAACCGCATCGACTTCGCGGGCAACTCGCTGCTCACGACCGATACGGGCAACGTGTTCGACACCGGCAGCGCGACGACGGCGCCCGAGGTCGACTTCAGCTGAGGCGTCTCTTCGCGGCGCTCCGTCGTCCGGACTGATGCGAAATCGACACTCGCGCGGCGCTCGAGCGGCGCGCGGCAGGAAGTCTCCGGCTCGCCTCGGGCGGCGCGCGACATCGCGGGATATGATTCCGCCGCATGTCTCCAGCCACCGCCCTCGACCTGAAGTCCGAGATCCTCCGCCTCAAGAAGGAACGGAACGCCGTGATCCTGGCGCACTACTACCAGGACTCGGAGATCCAGGACCTCGCCGACCACCTCGGTGACTCGCTGCAGCTCGCGCAGGCCGCGAAGAAGGCGACCGCCGACGTCATCCTGTTCTGCGGCGTTCACTTCATGGCGGAAGGCGCCAAGATCGTGAACCCGAACAAGGTCGTGCTGATGCCCGACCTCGAGGCCGGCTGCTCGCTCGCCGACGCCTGCCCGCCGGCCGCGCTCGCGGAGTGGAAGGCGGCGCACCCCGACCACAAGGTGATCGCCTACATCAACTGCAGCGCCGGCGTGAAGGCGCTCGCCGACATCATCTGCACCTCGAGCAACGCCGAGCGCGTCGTGAAGTCGTTCCCCGCCGGGACGCCGATCCTGTTCGTGCCCGACCGCAACCTCGGAAGCTGGCTGATCAAGAAGACCGGCGTGCAGATGAAGCTGTGGCAAGGCACCTGCATCGTCCACGAGACGTTCTCCGAGCGCCGCGTGCTCGACCTCAAGGCCGAGCACCCCGACGCCGAGTTCATCGCGCACCCCGAGTGCGAGCCGGCGGTGCTCCGCCACGCGGACTACATCGGCTCGACGACCGCGCTGCTCAACCACGTGAAGGACAGCAAGTTCGACAAGATCATCGTCGGCACCGAGACCGGCATCCTGCATCAGATGAAGAAAGCGGCGCCGAACAAGATCCTGATCCCCGGCCCGTACGACGGCGATCAGAACTGCCGCTGCAACGAGTGCCCGCACATGAAGCGCAACACGGTGGAGAAGCTCTACCGCTGCCTGCGCGACATGAAGCCGCGCCTCGAGATGGACGAGACGCTGAGGAAGCAGGCGTCGATCAGTCTCGAGAGGATGCTCGCGCTGGGGTGAGCGGCCGGGTCGACGGCGCCGCAGAAATCGCGACGCCGCGTCGCACCAGGGTCACCCTCGACGACGCCGGCTCACTGCTTCAGTTCGGCGCTTTCAACGAATCCTCGGATCACGTCCGCGACCTCTCGCGGCGCGCACAGCGTCAACGCGTGCGGCCCGAGGACATCGATCACGCGGCCGCTCGGGCATGACCGAAGCATTCGTTCGACGGCGGCGTTCGAGATCAGCGCGTCCTCGCTCGCCCGGATGAAGAGCGCAGGAACGCGCACCTCCGCGAGCGTCGCCGTCTCGTCGGCCTCGATCACTGCTTCGACCCTCGACCGCAACACTTTCGCCGACAGGCGCCCGATCGCATCGCGGAGGAGGCGTGTCGTGCCGGAAGTCCGAAAGCGTCCCGCGAGCACGCGTGGCCCCAGCCCGCGAGCCATCGGACCGATCGGCAAGAACGGGAGCAGCGGCTTCAGGACGCGGAGCCGTTGCGCCGGACACGCGGCGAACGACGCACAGAGGATCAGCCCGATCAATCCGCGCGGACGCTCGGCAGCGAGCCGGATCGCGATCGGCCCGGAGAACGACTCGGCGAACAACACGAACTGCCCCTCGCGCGGCAACTGCGTCCGCACGAAGTCGGTGAGGCGGTTGAAACCGGACGGATCGTCGACGGGGAACCGGACGCTCAGCACCGACTCTCCGGCGAGCTCCTCGACGAGAGGACCGGACAAGAGGCCGCTGCCGTCCATCCCGGGGAGCAAGACGAGTGTCGTGGTCACGAGATCTGGTTCTCGAGGAGCCGCCGAGGTCCGGAGTCGATCACTCGAAGAAGAGCACGACCCAACTTCCCGAAGAGAGGGCCGCGACCGCGACCACCGCGACCGCACAAGCTGCGATGAACCGGGATGACGCTCGTGCGCGCCAGGTCGACACCGACCGGGCGAGGGCGAGGACGAATGCCGTGCTGGCACAGACGTAGCAGACGAGCCCGACGAACACGTCCGCGTTCGGAACCGAGAGCACGTGCCCGTCGCTCGCGAGAAAGAGGACGGCGAGCACTCCGCCTCCGACCAGGCACATCAACTCGCGACGCGGCCAGGTCGGGGCGAGCAGCAGACGGCGCGACATGACGACGAGCGACGGCAAGAGCACGAAGTACGTGAACAGCGTGACCCACCACGCGATGCTGGCGAGCAACTCGCCGGAGGGCGTCGGCCGGCTCGTCGTGGAGAGGGCAACGCGCGCCGCCCCGAGCAGGCCGAAGACCGCCAGCCCCGCGAGGCCGCCGATGCAGGTGGCCATGACTGTCGTCGATCTCGTGGAGCGCGGCGAGCTCAGCGCCATCACCGCGCCCCGCCGCGCAGGATCTCGCGCAGCGCGCGAACCCTCAGCAAGTGGTGATCGTCGTGCTCGGCGACGAACTGCGCGCAGTCGACGAGGCGCATCGAAGTCTGCAGTCGCTCGTGGAACGCGCTCGCGGCTTGCAGTGCAGGAGACGCGTGCGCGAGCGCGTCGACGAAGCGCGCGCGACGACGGGCGAGGTCGCCGACGATCTCCGGCAGCGTCCGGTTGGGATGGCGTCCCGCGGCGGACTGGAACCGCGCGGGCAGCGCTGCGGTGTAGACGGCGCGCCCCTGGCGCAAGTCCTCGAGCCGCTCCTGCCACAGATCCTCGACGTCGGCGAGGTGGCCAACGTTTTGCGCGATCGACCACTTGCCCTCGTGCGCCGCGTGCGCTTCGCTTTCGCCGACGGCGGCGAGGAGAGCGTCGAGCCGCGAGAGCAATCCGCGGAGTCGCTCGACGAAGTCGGCGAGCATCCACTGCGGATGCACGAACGCGAACTTGCGCTGCGCCCACGGCGGTCGGCTCATCGGCGCGGGATCGACGTTCGATTCCATGGCGGTCACCTCGGTCTCCCGAAGAACGACACGTGTCCCGCGGGGTCCGGCACGACGAATGTCGACTCCGCGCATCTCCACCGCCGACCGTATGAACGCGCCGCGCGAGGGTCAACGAGTGCCGAGGTCCGCATCGTTCGCGGGCATCTCTACACTTCGCGCCTCAGTCGGAGGCGGGTGATGACCTCGAAGCGCGCCGAGGAACTGCTCCTCGAGTACCTCGACCTCAAGGACAAGGGCGACCCGATCGCGTTCGACGCGTTCTGCGCGCGGCATCCGGAGCACGCCGCGGAGCTCGCGACGCTGCTGCGCGGCTGGCAACTCGCGCACGACGCGATCGCCGAGCGCCAGGGCGGCCCATCGCTCGCCGAACGGATCCGCGCGAAGCTCGGCGACGCCGCGGCCGCCGACGTGACACTTCCGAGCGTCGACTCGACCGTCGTCGAAGAGCGGACCGAGGCCGGCCTCATGTCCGAGCTGAAGTTGCGCGCGCCATCGTCGTCGCGATACCAGTTGAGGGGCGAGGTCGCGCAAGGCGGGATGGGGATGATCCTGCGCGTTTGGGACGAGGACCTTCGACGTCACCTCGCCATGAAGGTGATGCTCGCGGACGAGAACGCGGGGCCGCGCGGCCTGGCTCGCTTCGTCGAGGAGGCGCAGGTGACCGGGCAGCTCGACCACCCCGGCATCGTGCCGGTTCACGAGCTGGGCATCGACGCGCGGGGTCGGGTGTTCTTCACGATGAAGCTCGTGAAGGGGCAGACGCTGGGCTCCGTGATCGACCTCGCTTCTCGGGACTCCGAAGGCTGGAACCGGACGCGCGTGCTGTCGGTGCTGCTCCGCGTGTGCGAGGCGATGGCGTTCGCGCACGACAAGGGCGTGATCCATCGCGACCTGAAACCCGGCAACGTGATGGTCGGGAAGTTCGGCGAGACCTACGTCATGGACTGGGGCCTCGCGCGCGTGAGCGGACGGAAAGAGACGAAGGACATCCGCATCCGGCCCGACGCGACGACGAGCGAAGTGCGGACCACGCGTCGCGAGAACGCCGGACGCGACACGCCCGAGTCGCCGTTGATCACGATGGACGGCGACGTCGTCGGCACTCCGGCCTACATGGCGCCCGAGCAGGCGCAGGGCGACCTCGAGCGCGTCGGACCGCAGAGCGACGTCTACGCGATCGGCGCGATGCTCTACCACGCACTGACCGGACGCATCCCGTATGTCGATCCGGGCGCGCGCCCGCACGGCCGCGCGATCCTCGCAATGGTGCTGAATGGTCCGCCGCGACCGGTGCACCTCTGCGCGCCCGATGCGCCGGCCGAGCTCGTCGCGATCTGCGACAAGGCGATGGCCCGCTCGCTCGCGCACCGATACCGGTCCATGACGGAGCTCGCCGACGACCTGCGCGCCTACCTCGAGAACCGCGTCGTGAAGGCGCACGCGACCGGCGCCGTCGCCGAGCTGAAGAAGTGGGTCCGCCGCAACCGCGGATTCGCGGGCGCGGCCGCCGCGGCGCTCGTCGCCGTCGTCGCCGGCGCAATCGTCGCGTCGAGACAGGGTGCGGAGATCCGTGCGAAGGACGCGGAGCTCGCGCTGAAGTCGATCACGTCTGGCGCTGTGTTGCTCGCGAACGCGATCACGGCCGAGGCAGAACTCTATCCAGCGTGGCCGGAGTCGATTCCCGCGATGGAGCGTTGGCTCGCCGAGGACGCGCGGCGCGTATCGGACCTGAAGCCGCATCTCGTGAGTGCGATCGCGGAACTCGAAGCGCGTGCGCTGCCGTGGACGCAGGAGGATCGCGAACGCGATCGAACCACGCACGACGAGTATCCGCTGCTCGCGTCACTCCTTGCGGCCCGCGCCGGGCCGGTCGCGGAGATCTCCCCTCCCGATGAATTCACTCACTGGACTGCGGACGCCTTGAACGAATTCGCCTGGGAGCGAGTGAGTTCGGCTCCGGAGGAGCGGGTGCACGGCGAAGACCAGCTCGCGCTCTCGGTCGCGCGCGCTTCGGTGCAGAAAGCCAACTCCGGAGACGGCAGCGTTTCCGTCGCGATGGCGCTCGACACGCTCGCATGGGCGCTGGTGGTGAATGGACACGACGACGAAGCACGGGTGACCTCCGCGAGAGCGGTCGAACTCGCGAACGAGAAGGTCAGATCGATCATCGCCGACAACCAACGGCTCCTCGAAGAGACGATCGCGAATCGCGATGCGGACATCGAGAATCTCGAATCGCGCGTGAGTCGACGGCGCACTTGGCGATTCACTCGAGACGACGACCAGTATCTCCATGACACGTTCGTGCGACTTCGCGCCGACATCGCGAGCTTCGAGGAGGACGTTGTCGCGGGAGTGACGTGGCGGCTCGGTTGGGCGCGGCGGATAGGAGCATCGTCTCTCCATCATCCGAAAGCGCGAGTGTCGTGGCAGGACGCTCGCGACGCGATCGCGAAGGCGGACGGAGTCGTCGCGTCGTCGCTCTACCGAAACGTAGGCATCGTTCTCGAGCCGCAGATGGGTCTGGTCCCGATCGGGATGAACCCGGTGACGAGGCTGTGGGAGTTCTACGACCTGCGCTCAGCCAGTGATCCGAACAAGGATCCGGATCCGGCGACGATCGAAATCCCTTCATACGCGCCCGACGGATCGCTCGCGGTCGGACACGCGACAGGCATCGTGTTCGTGCTCGTCCCCGGCGGTTCGTTCGTGCCTGGCGTCGGACGCAGCGACACGGAGACGGCGCTCCAAAGTGTCGTCTTGTCTCCATTCTTCATCGCTCGTCACGAGGTGACGCTTTGGCAATGGCTGCGCCTCGGGATCCCGAACGATCACCTCGGCGACTCCATGAACTACTCGTTGACGCTCGACAGGCAGTCGCGCATCGACGCGAGAGTACTTCCACTGACGAGGGTCACCTGGGAATGGAGCGATCGGTGGCTCCGTCGATGCGGATTCGCCCTTCCAACCGAGGCCCAGTGGGAGTTCGCAGCACGCGCTGGCACGAGCACGGCGTGGTGGACTGGTGCCGATGCGTCGTCTCTCGCGGCCGCGGCGAACGTGCTCGACGTTCGAGCCGGTGCGCAGCATCCGGACTGGGTGAGAGATTGGGGTGCTCCAGAGGGGGGCTTCGACGACGGGTTCAGCGGTCCGGCGCCGGTCGGCCGCTTCAGCGCGAACCCATTCGGTCTCTTCGACGTGCACGGAAACGTGTGGGAATGGTGCGCCGATCCCTACGCGGAGTATCTCGCGGACCCGCGACCCGGCGACGGACTGCGCTCGCCGCGCATCGGTGAGGAAAACCACGTGATTCGAGGCGGCGGGTTCCGGCAGCCGGCAGCGAACAGCCGGTCGGACCATCGCGACTATGACGAAGGATCTGTGGGCGGAGAAGCGGTCGGGATCCGCGCCGCGCGCCCAGTGATGCACTCCGCGCGCTGACGCACTCGCCGGTACGTGTACAGCGCGCAGCCTCCGGATCGCTTCTAAGCTTCCGCCTCGGAGATCCGTCTCGATGACTTCGCGACGCGCCGAGGAGCTGCTCCTCGAGTACCTCGATCGGAAGGACAAGGGCGACCCGATCGCGTTCGACGCGTTCTGCGCGCGGCATCTCGACGTCGCGGAGGAACTCGGCGCGCTCTTCCGCGGCTGGCAGCTCGGGAGCGAGCGCGACGCGAATCGAGCGGCGCCTGCGGCGACGCTCGCCGAATCGACGGCGTCGACGGACTCGTCGCTCTTCGCATCGCTGACTTCGCGCGGCTCGTCGGCGACGCGGTATCGGTTCGAAGGCAAGGTCGCCCAAGGTGGGATGGGCGCGATCCTCCGCGTGTGGGACGCGGACCTGCGGCGCCACCTCGCGATGAAGGTGATGCTGCAGAACGCCGCGCCCGACGCGTCGCGGCTCTCGCGCTTCCTCGAGGAAGCGCAGGTCACGGGCCAGCTCGACCACCCGGGCATCGTGCCGGTGCACGAGCTCGGCGTCGACGCGGACGGCCGCGTCTTCTTCACGATGAAGCTCGTGAAGGGCGAGACGCTGACGCAGGTGTTCGAGAAGGTCGACGGCGGTGCAGACGGCTGGAATCTCACGCGCGCGCTCACCGTTCTCCTGCGCGTGTGCGACGCGATGGCGTTCGCGCACGAGAAGGGCGTGATCCACCGCGACCTGAAGCCGGGCAACGTGATGGTCGGCCGCTTCGGCGAGACCTACGTGATGGACTGGGGCCTCTCGCGCGTGCTCGACGCGAAGGAGACGAAGGACATCCGCATCCGCGCCGACGCGACGGCCAGCGTGGTGCGCACCACGCGCCGTGACTCCGATTCGCGAGACACGCCGGACTCGCCGCTGCTCACGATGGACGGCGACGTCGTCGGGACGCCGGCCTACATGTCGCCGGAGCAGGCGCAGGGCGACCTCGAGCGCGTCGGTCCGCAGAGCGACGTCTACGCGCTCGGCGCGATGCTCTACCACCTGCTCACCGGTCGCGTGCCGTACGTCGAGCCGGACGAGAACCCGCACGGCCGCGCGATCCACGCGATGGTGATGCACGGTCCTCCGCGCCCGGTGCATCAGCTCGCGAAGGAAGCACCCGCCGAGCTGGTGTCGATCTGCGAGAAGGCGATGGCCCGCTCGCTCGCGCATCGATACCGATCGATGACCGAGCTCGCGGACGACTTGCGCGCGTGGCTCGAAAACCGCGTCGTCCGCGCGCACGCGGCCGGCGCGGTGGCGGAGCTGCGGAAATGGGTGCGGCGCAACCGCGCCTTCGCGGCCGCAGCCGCGATCGCCGTGCTCGCGATCGCCGCCGGTCTCGTCGGCGTTTGGCGGAAGAACGCGGAGATCTCGAAGCAGAACGCGGCGCTGACCGAGAAGAGCCTGACCTCCGGCGTCCTCCTTCTCGCGGACGCGGTCGCCGCGGAAGCGGAGCTGTTCCCCCCTTGGCCCGAGAAGATCCCGGCGATGGAGCGCTGGCTCGCGGTCGACGCGCGGCGCATCGCGGCGCTGAGGCCGGAGCTCGCGAACACGATCGCGGCGCTCGAGGCGCGCGCGCTGCCGCGCACGGACGCGGATCGGGAATCCGACCGGACGGGGCATCCCGACTTCCCGCGCCTGCGCGCGATGCACGCGCGCCTCACGAACTCCGCCGCCGGCGACGCGGAGCTGCCGGAAGCGCTCGCCGCCGCGTCGGCCGACGGACTGAACGACTTCGCGTGGCCGCGCGTGACCCCGACGCCTGCCCGCGAGTTCGGCGAGGAAGCGGCCGCGCTCTCGGCGGCGCGCGCGGCGGTGCGGAAGATCGAGGCGGGCGACCGGTCAGTCGACCTGGCGCGCACGCTCGACACTCTCGCATGGGCGCTCTTCGCGAACGGGCGAGACGAAGAGGCCCGCGCGGCCCAAGCCCGCGCGCTCGACGCGGCGGGGGAAGACGTGCGCCGCGAGATCGCGGAGAACCGCGCGCTCCTCGATCGTGCGATCGAGACCGCACCCGCGGATCTCGCTCGGCTCGAGGCGACCGTCGATCGACGGCGCTCGTGGCGGTTCGAGCGCGACGACGATCGGTTCCTGCACGGTGCGCTCACGAAGCTCGCCGGCGACGTCGATGCGTTCGTTCGCGACCTCGCACCACGCGTCGAACGACGGCTCGCGTGGGCGCGCCGGATCGGCGAGCTGACGCAACACCACCCGAACGCTCGCGTGTCGTGGGAAGAAGCGCGCCGCGCGATCACCCTCGCGGACGGCGCGTCCGCGTCGACGCTCTACCGCGAGTGGCCGATCGACCTGGAGCCGCAGACCGGTCTGGTCCCCATCGGGATGAACCCCGTCACCCGACTCTGGGAGTTCTACGACCTGCGCTCTTCCTGCAACCTCGACCTGAACGACGACCCGGCGCGCGCCGCGATCCCGGCGTTTCGGCCCGATGGCTCGATCGAGATGAAGATGGAAGCCGGGATCGTCTTCGTCCTCGTCCCCGGCGGCGTGTTCACGCAGGTCGACCTCGCCGCGGGCGCGGATGCGGTGCCGCAGCGCGTGACGCTCGCGCCGTTCTTCATCGCACGACACGAGCTGACGTTCTGGCAATGGTCCCGCCTGCTCGACGGCGAGCCGTTGAACGTCGCGTCGGACGCCGACCCGATCGACTTCGGCGACGATCCTGCGCTCTTCGACGACCGGTCGTGGCCGGTCACGCGCGTGAACTGGGGCCGATGCGAGCGCTGGATTCGCCGCAGCGGGCTCGCGCTCCCGACCGAGGCGCAATGGGAATACGCGGCGCGCGCGGGGACTACGACGCCGTGGTGGTCGGGGTCCGAGCCCGCGGCGCTCGCGGGCGTCGCGAACATCCTCGACGTTCGCGCGCGCGCGCGTTTCCCGAGCTGGGGGGAGCCCGAGACCGGCTTCGACGACGGCTTCGTCGGGCCGGGACCGGTGGGCGCGTATCGCGCCAATCCGTTCGGCCTCTTCGACGTGCACGGCAACGTTTCGGAGTGGTGCGCCGACGTCTACGCGGAGTGGTACACGCGCCCGCGCGCCGGCGACGGCCTGCGCGTCCCGCGAGCGGGCTCCGACCACGTCACGCGCGGCGGCAGCTTTCGCACTCCCGCGTCGCGCGCGAGCTGCGCGTCGAGGAGCTTCGCGGAAGACTCCGGCGGGGGTCTGGCGATCGGCGTGCGCCCGGCGCGGGTGATGATGACCCGCCGCTGATCGTTGGGTCTGGAAACAGCGCGGCCCCGCGTGTCGCGACGCGACGCGCGGGGCCTGCGCATTCAGATGGAGCGGGTGATGGGAATTGAACCCACGACAACAACGTTGGCAACGTTGTGCTCTACCACTGAGCTACACCCGCGTCGCCGTCCAGCGTGAAGAGCCGGGCAGTCTAGCCGTCACGAGTGCCGTGACAAGACTCGTGCCCCGACGTCTCGGACGAATCGTCGACCAACTGCGCGCGCGGGCTTGAGGGGCGCTTCGAGACCGACGTATCCTCTTCGCCGAAGTCCGCGGCCACCGGCCTGCCCTGGCGGTCGCGCTCCGGGGAAGGAGCATCATGGTCCGCAGCATCGGCCACGTTTTCTTCCACGTCGCGGAGCGCCAACCCGAACGACCGGCGTTCAAGGAGTTCGCGGGCGCGGGTCGCACGTGGACCTACCGCGAGCTCGCCGAAGCCGTGCGCGAGACCGCGATCGGCCTGTCGTCCCTCGGCATCCAGCCCGGCGATCGCGTCGGCCTCTTCGCCGACAGCTCGATCCGTTGGATCCAGTCCGACCTCGCAGTGCTCGCACTCGGCGCGGCGGACGTGCCGCGCGGCACCGACAGCACGCCGGGCGAGATCGATTACCTGATGCGCCACTCCGGCGCGCGCGTGGCGATCCTCGAGAACCGCAAGTCGCTCGATGAGCTGAAGCCCGCGCTCGGCGACATCGCGGACCTGCGCTGCATCGTCCTGCTCGAAGGCAGCTACGCCGCGGGCGATCCGCGCCCCGTGCTCTCGCTCGACGAAGTGCGCGACCGCGGCCGGCGGCTGATCGCGGAAGGCGCGCGGCTCGAACCGCACCTCGACCGCGTGCGCGGCGACGCGATCGCGTCGATCGTCTACACGTCGGGCACGACCGGGCGGCCGAAGGGCGTGATGCTGACGCACGACAACGTGCTGCACAACATCCGCGCGATCCCGGCCATCGTCGAGTTCCAGCCGGACGACGTGTTCCTCTCGATCCTCCCCGCGTGGCACATGTTCGAGAGGCTGATCGAGTACGCGGCGATCTCGAAGGGTTGCCTCACCGTGTACACGAACAAGCGGACGTTCAAGCAGGACCTCCTGCGCGAGCGGCCGACGGTGCTCGCCGCGGTGCCGCGGCTGTACGAGCTGTTGTACGAGGAGGCCCGCCGCCGCCTCACCGACGGCGCGCCGCTGCGGCGCGGCGTCGTGAACACGCTGATCCGCGCGGGCCAGGCGTGGCGATCGTTCGCGCGCGGCGACGCGCGCGTCACCGGAATGCGCCGCGCGTTGTGCGCCGCGTGCCGTCCGTTCCACCTGCTCGCCGATCGCTTGGTCGGCTCGCGCTTCCGCTCCGCGCTCGGCGGACGGTTGCGCTTCGTCGTGTCGGGCGGCGGCTCGCTGCCCGCGCACATCGACGAGTTCTTCGACTTCGTCGGGCTCACTCTGCTGAACGGCTACGGGCTCACCGAGACCGCACCGCTCGTCGCGGTGCGCCACCCGAGGAAGCCCGTGCTCGGCACGGTCGGCGCGCCGATCCGCGACACGCAGGTCGAGGTGCGCGACAAGGACGGCCGCGCGCTCGCCGCGGGGCAGATCGGCGTGATCCACGTGAAGGGCCCGCAAGTGATGAGCGGGTACTACCAGGACCGCGATGCCACGCGCCGCGTCATCGGCGAGGACCGCTTCTTCGACACGGGGGATCTCGGACGCCTGCGTCCGACCGGCGAGCTCGAGATCACCGGCCGCGCGAAGGACACGATCGTGCTCTCGGGCGGCGAGAACGTGGAGCCCGAGCCGATCGAGAACCAGCTGCGCCTGTCGCCGTTCGTCGAGCAGGTCGTCGTCGTCGGCCAGGACAAGAAGCACCTCGGCGCGCTCGTCGTGCCCGCGCTCGAGGCGATCCGGCAGAAGCTGCCGATCCTCGCGGGGCAGAACGATGACGCTCTCGCGCCCGACGACCCGCGCGTGCGCGACCTCCTGCGTCGCGAGTTCGACCGCTTGCTCACGCGCGCGGCGGGCTTCAAGGCGTGCGAGCGCATTCCGCGTTTCGCCGTCCTCGCGCATCCGTTCTCGATCGAGTCCGGCACGCTGACCGAGACGTTGAAGCTGAAGCGGCACGTGATCGCGGAGCGGCACAAGGAGACGATCGGTAGCCTGTTCCGCGAATGACGCGCGCGCGCATCTCGCGAAGAGGTCCCGTCCCCATCTCGATCGCCGGCTCCGACCCGACCGCCGCGGCGGGCGTCGAAGCCGATCTGAAGACGTTCCTCGCGCACGAACTTTCCGGCGCGGCGGTGATCACCGCGCTCACGACGCAGGGCCACGCCGGCGTGACGCGCGTCGACCCCGTCCCCGCGCCGCGCGTCGCGGAGCGCCTCGAGATCCTGTTCGCCGAGTTCCACGTCGGCGGCGTGAAGACCGGCCTGCTCCCGAACGCGTCCGTGATCGCCGCCGTCGCGCACGTGCTGCGCGCGAAGAAACCGCCCCACCTCGTCATCGACCCCGTGCTCGCGCCGACGCACGGCAAGAGATTCCTCGACGACCGCGGCCGCGCGACGCTGGTCGCCGACCTGTTCCCGCTCGCGGAGATCGTGACGCCGAACGTCCCCGAAGCCGCCGCGCTGTCCGGCATGCGCGAGAGCGAAGTGCTCCGCCACCCCGAGCGTGCCACCGCGATCCTCCGCGGACTGGGCGCACGCGCGGTCGTCCTGAAGGGCGGACACGCCGACGGCGCGATGGTGATCGATCTCCTCGACGACGAGGGAACGTTGCACGAGATTCGCGCGCCGCGCGTGATGAACCGTCACACGGATCGACCGCAGTCGATGCATGGCACGGGGTGTTTGTTCTCCGCGGTTCTCCTCGCGGAGCGGATGAAGGGTCGCACGCGACTGGAATCCGCGCGGCGCGCGGGCGCGGAGGTCCGTGCGGCCCTGCGGCGGGAGGCTCGCACCTCGGAGCGGTGAGCTCGCTGCGACGCGCGGCGGCGACTGCGTCGCTGCTCGATGCAGCGGCCGCTGCGCGGGCGTGGCGTTCGCCACCGGAACACGGGAGCTGCG
>CAZOLL010000013.1:0-19936 GCA_964580365.1 uncultured Phycisphaeraceae bacterium | reverse complement strand
CATGCGTCGTCGGCGAAGACCTCGGCACCGTGCCGCCTGGACTCGACGCGCGCATGCGGCGCGCGGGGATGCTCTCGTCGACGGTGCTCTTGTTCGAGCACGATGCCCGCGGCTTCAAACCGTCGAAGCGACTGCGCCGCGATTCGCTCGCGACCGCGAACACGCACGACCTTCCGCCTCTCGCGGGCTGGCTCGAAGGCGACGACCTGCGCGTGCGGCGATCTCTCGGGATGATCCGAAGCCGCCGCGCGCTCGAAGCAGCGCTCGCCGCTCGGCGCCACGACGTCGAATCGCTCGCCGATCGACTGGTCGCCGAACACGTGTTGAAGCGCGGCGAGTTCGACGCCGCAGGATTCGTGTCGGCCGCGCACCAGTTCCTCGCGAAGAGCCCGGCAAGACTCGTGGGGATCGCGGTCGACGATCTCGAACGAGAGAAGGAAGCGCTGAACGTGCCGACGGCGACGCCGGAGCGGCATCCGGTGTGGAGCCGGAGGAATTCGAGGACGGTGGGGGAGATCGCGGGGGATGAAAGGGTCGCGAGGGAGTTGGAGCACGTGCGCGCGGAGCGGTGAGGAACGGTTACCCGGGTTTTCGGGTCCCCGGGTGTCGGCGATCGGGCCCCCGTTGCCGGTCGACCGGGAAACCGGTTCGCCCGAGTGCCCGGCCACCGGGGCCGGAGCGCCGCGACCCGGGGACCCGATTCACCGGGACAGGAGACCCGGCAGCAGGCGAGCGTACGCCCCGAACCCGCGTCTCGGGATCCGGGATCCTCGTTTCCCCTCGAGTCCCGCGCCCCTCCCATCCGATGAACCCAGTTCACCTCGCGTTGTCCATCACCTGGGAGCTGTCCGTCATGACCCGTTCCACCGTTCGCTTCGTCCTCTTCGCCGCGTTCTCGTCGACCGTCCTCTTCGCCGCTCCTCCGAGCGGGAACGACGTCTCCGGTCACGTCTACGCGATCTCGGGCGCCGGCTTCTCGCGCGCGAAGGAGACCGCCACTCCGGTCGTCCACGACTCGATCAACATCTCCGGCGATCTCTCGTTCGCGCCGGACAACTCGTTCACGTTCACCGAGATGGGCGGGGGCACCGTCTACACGGGCTCGTGGTTCCCGTACACGCAGTCGGCGAGCGCCTTCTTCGAGGCTTCGCGCGAGCTGCAGTACGAGACGATCTTCGCGGGCAACGACTTCACCGTGCTGCAGGCGCGCTTCGTGAAGTGCGTGCTCGGCGACAACCCGAGCGGCATCGGTGGTCTGTACCGCGAGAAGTACCGCGTCCGCCAGGTGGGCGGCACGCGCATGAAGTACAAGGCGAGCGGCTTCTTCGGCGGCTCGCAGTCGTCCTGATCCGACTCGGCTCCCGCGAGTCCGCGAAGCGTCCGATCGACCCGCGCCTGCGAGCTGCAGGGGCGCCCGCTCGGCCGTCTCGCACATCGTTCCGAATCCTGCTCCCCACGCGCGATCGCGGGCGCGTCGCCTCTCCCATTCACTGGGCGCTCCGCTAGAGTCCTCCGCTTTCGTTCCCCGCGGAGTGCTCGATGAAGCTC
The DNA here is from genome assembly GCA_964580365.1 of uncultured Phycisphaeraceae bacterium. GTDB lineage: Bacteria > Planctomycetota > B15-G4 > B15-G4 > JADJEK01 > CAZBOK01. The sequence continues at coordinate 18,388 of CAZOLL010000013.1, read as the reverse complement.
GGCGTCCCCACGGAGACCGCCGCGCGCGAGAAGCGCGTCGCGCTGGTGCCGGAGACGATCGGCCGCCTGGTGAAGGGCGGGTTCGAGGTGCTCGTCGAGCGCGGCGCCGGAGTGCAGGCGTCGTTCAAGGACGAGGCGTTCACCGCGGCGGGCGCGCGCGTCGCCGACGGCGCGCAGGTCCTCGCAGAGTCCGACGTCGTCCTGAAGGTCGACCCGCCGACGATCGCGCAGGCGAAGGCGATGAAGTCGGGCGCCGCGCTGATCTCGTTCCTGCAGTCGTGGACGAGCCCGGATCTGCTCGCGGCGTTGAACGCGCGGCAGGTCACGTCGTTCTCGATGGAGCAGATCCCCCGCACGACGCGCGCGCAGCCGATGGACGCGCTGTCGAGCCAGGCGACGATCGCCGGGTACAAGGCGGTGCTCCTGGCGACCGAGCACCTGGGCCGCGTGCTGCCGATGCTCGTCACCGCGGCCGGCACGCTCACGCCGGCGCGCTGTCTCGTGCTCGGCGCCGGCGTCGCCGGCCTGATGGCGATCGGCACCGCGAAGCGCCTCGGCGCGATCGTCGAGGGCTTCGACGTGCGCGCCGCCGCGGCCGAGCAGGTGGAGTCGATGGGCGCCAAGTTCATCGGCAAGGAGCTGCTCTCGAAGGCGGCCGAAGGCCAGGGCGGCTACGCGAAGGAGCTCGCCGCCGATCAGGAAGCGAAGAACCGCGAGCTCATCAAGAAGCACGCGAAGGACGCGCACATCGTCATCAGCGCGGCCGCGATCCCGAAGAAGAAGGCGCCGATCCTCCTGCCCGAGGACACGGTGCGCGCGATGCAGACCGGAGCGATCGTCGTCGACCTCTCGGCGGAGACCGGCGGCAACTGCGCGCTCACCAAGGCGGGCGAGGTCGTCGACGCGAACGGCGTCACGATCCTCGGGCCGGTGAAGCTCGCCGCGAGCGTGCCGACGCACGCGAGCCAGATGTACTCGCGCAACGTGTCGAGCCTCCTCCTGCACCTCGTGAAGGACGGCAAGCTCGTCCTCGACCTGAACGACGAGATCACCGCCGGCACGTGCGTCACGCACGGCGGCCACACGCGGAGCGCTTCATGAGCGCCGAACTCCTGGTCCTCGCCCTCGTCATCTTCACGCTCTCGTCGCTGCTCGGCGTCGAAGTGATCCACAAGGTGCCGCCGCAACTGCACACGCCGCTGATGTCCGGCACCAACGCGATCACCGGCATCGCGGTCGTCGGCGCGATGGTCTCGGCGGGCGCCGGCAGCTCGTCGCTGGCGTCGTCGCTCGGACTCGTCGCGATGGTCCTCGCCTCGATGAACGTCGCCGGCGGCTTCCTCGTCACCGACCGCATGCTGAAGATGTTCGGCGGCAAGCCGAAGCCGGGCGAGAAGAAGGCGGCGAGCTGATGCGCGCGATCCTCGACCTCGCCTACCTCGTCGCCGCGGTCTGCTTCATCTTCGGATTGAAGCGGATGAGCTCGCCGAAGACGGCGCGCTCCGGCAACGGACTCTCCGCGATCGGCATGCTGATCGCCGTGGTCGCCACGCTGCTCGAGCACTCGATCGTCGAGTACTGGCAGATCATCGCCGGCGGCCTCGTCGGCGGCGCGCTCGGCACCGTGATGGCGCGCCGCGTGCAGATGACTTCGATGCCGCAGCTCGTCGCCGTGCTGCACGGTTTCGGCAGCGCCGCGGCCGGCCTCGTCGCGGCGGCGGAGCTCTTGCGCGAGCTGGCGCGCGACCACGAGATCCCGCTGGTGCAGAACGTCACGATCCAACTGACGGCCATCCTCTCCACGCTGACCGTCGCCGGCTCGTTCGTCGCCTATGGCAAGCTCGAGGAGAAGATCACCGGCAAGGCCGTGAACTGGCCGATGCGCCACCTCGGCAACGCGCTCTTGTTCCTCGCGCTTCTCGCGATCGCCGGCCTGCTCGTCGCCGACCCGTCGCGCGTCTGGCTGTTCGTCGTGATGAACGCGGGCGCGGCGCTGCTGGGCGTGCTGCTCGTGTTGTCGATCGGCGGCGCGGACATGCCCGTGGTGATCTCGGTGCTGAACTCGTACGCCGGCATCGCGGGCGCCATGGCCGGGTTCGTGATCGGCAACAACGCGCTGATCGTCACCGGCGCGCTGGTCGGCACGTCGGGCATGATCCTCTCGCGGATCATGTGCAAGGCGATGAACCGCTCGCTCGCAAACGTGCTGTTCGGTTCGTTCGGCGCCACGGCCACGGCCGCGGCCGGCGGCGCGACCGCGAAGGGTTCGATCAAGGCGACCAGCGTCGAGGACGCGGCGCTGCTCCTCGCCTATGCGCAGAACGTCGTCGTCGTGCCGGGCTACGGCCTCGCGGTCGCGCAGGCGCAGCACCAAGTGCGCGAGCTGGCCGAGCTGCTCGAGAAGCGCGGCGTCGAGGTGAAGTACGCGATCCACCCGGTCGCCGGCCGCATGCCGGGCCACATGAACGTGCTGCTCGCGGAAGCGAACGTCCCTTATGAGCAGCTGTGGGAGATGGACAAGATCAACCCGGAGCTCGAGCGCACCGACGTGTCGCTCGTGATCGGCGCAAACGACGTCGTCAATCCGGCGGCGCGCCACGACCAGGCCTCGCCGATCTTCGGCATGCCGATCCTCGACGTCGACAAGTCGAAGCACGTGATCGTCATGAAGCGAGGCATGAACCCGGGGTTCGCCGGCATCGAGAACGAGCTGTTCTTCGACCCGAAGACGCAGATGCTCTTCGGCGACGCGAAGGCGTCGTTGACGAAGCTGGTCGAAGAGGTGAAGTCAGTCGAGTAGGGGAAGGCGAACTGACTTCCGGGCCCGTCAGTCGGGCCCGAACTCGAGTTCGATCCCGAATTACGCCATCGCTCCGCCCCCTACGAGCGCTCGTTCACCCTCTCGTCTGCACGTGCTTTTCGACGTCCTTCGCATCCGTCGTCTTCGCTCCCGCGAGGTTCGCGGACGCGAGCATCAGCTCCCGGAACGCCTTGCCAATGCGCTTCTCGAACGTCTCGATGCTGCCACCCGTCGCGGCGGCGAGCGCGCTCGCGGTCTTGCGGGCTCCGCTCGCGCCGTCGCGCGCGTCCTTCATCGCGGCGAGCGCGAGTTTCGGCTGGTTCTGCTTCTCGATCGTTCCGGTTTCCTTGCCCGCCGTGACCTTGTCGATGGCTGCGTTCAGAGCGTTCAACGCGAGGTCGATGTCGCCGACGGCGCCGGCGAAGTCCGCGGCGCCCGCCTTCGACCGCGCGACCGAGAGGTTCGCGAACGCGATCGTGATGTCGTTGAAGATCGGCGCGAGCACCGCGTCGCCCGCGGCGTCGCCGCTGAAGAGGAGCTCTTTGAACAGGACGCGCGTGCCCTTGCCGAGTCCGTCGGTCCCGAAGCGAAGGCGCAGCGGATCGACCGGCGCGAGCACTGCGTTGCCGATCTGCTGGAACACGCCCGTCCCGGGGTCGACCGCGGCCGCGTAGGTGGTCGCGTCGCGGATGATGCGCAACCGCACGAAGTCCGTCGCGGGGAGCGGGATCGAGGCGCCGGTGGGACCGGCTTCGTTGCTCGCACTCACCGTGTACCCGTCGGTGTCGGTCGGCTGCGCGACGACCTCGAGGAAGTGCTGCGGGTTCGCCTCGTCCTCGACGCGCAGGTAGCCGCGAACGGGGAAATCGCCCGTGAACGTGTCGCGGTCGATCGCGAACTCGACTCTCGCCTGGAACGGAGCGACCTGCAGGCCGACGGGCCCGCTCTCGTAGCGCGCCCCGTTGCCCTTCCCCTTGATCGCGAGCGTGTTCTTCACGAGCGCCGCGTCCGACGCGGTGAAACCGAACGGCCACGCGACGCACTTCGTCGACACCTTCTGCTTCTCGGTCCCCGGCACCTTCACGTCGGCGAGGAAGCACACGAAGAAGTCGAACGCGGGGTTGCATCCGCCGCCGAGCCAGACGGGCAGCGAGAGCACGACGAGCAAGAATGCGAGAGCGCGGGGTCGGCGTGTCATGAAGTTCCTCCGGGCGGCGCACTGTAACCGCGCGCCCCGCGCGCGGCGTCGCGCTCGGGTCGCCGCGCGAAGAGATCACCCCTCGGGCGCGGCGTCCTGCGGAGTCCGCCCGAGCGTCAGATCTCCACGATGACGTGGTCCAGGATCTTGTTCGCGTTCTTCGTCTTCACGCCCATCAGGTTCGCGATCGCGAGGTGCGCCTTCCCGTGCGCATCGAGGATGCGCTTCGCCATCTTGTTCTCGTTGCCCGTGCCGTCGTCGTCGAGCCTGCCGGCGATCGAGCCGCCTTGCTTCGCCTTGCGCATGCCCGCCTTCAGCGCCTTCAGCGCGAGCTTCGGCTGGTTCTGCTTCTCGACGCCGCCGGTCTTCTTCGCGTCGGAGAGCAGGTCCTTGGCTTCGGCGAAGCGATCCTCGGCGTCGCCGAGCGCGGACTCGATCGCGCCGAAGTCGGGGACCTCCCGCTCGCTCTCCGTCATCGCGCCGTCGAGCGCGTCGAGCGCGGACGCGAGCTCGGAGAAGATCGGCGCCGTGTGCTCGTCGCCGAACGCATCGGCCGTGATCCGCACCTCGTGGAAGTACACGCGAAGGTCCGGGTTCATCTGGTCGGTGCCGAACCGGACGCGGGGGCGCGCCCCCGCGGCCGGCGCGGCGAGCACGCCCCTCAGCACGAAGCTCCCGCCGTTCTGCGTGGCGAGCGCGTGGTAGCCGTCGCCGTCGCGAACGATCCGCAACTGCATCGCGTCGGCCGTTGGAAAGTCCATCGTGCCGAGCGTCATCGCGTCGCTGACCGCGCTGAGCGAATACCCGTCGGTAAGGCCGGGCGTCGCGAACAGCTGGATGAAGTGCGCCGGCACGACGTCGTCCTCGACGCGCAGGTACATGCGGTTGAATCCCGCCAGCAGCGGCGACGAGCGATCGACCTGCAGGTCGATCGTGACTTCGAACGGGCCTGACTGCCAGGTGGTGGGGCCGTTCTCATACCTCGAGGAGTACTCCTTCGCGCGGATCGCGAGCACGTCGCCCACGAGCGGAGTCTCCTCGCCGAGCCCCGGCGACGAGCTTTCGGAGAGGAAGAGGCACTCCGAGAGAACGGCGAGTGAATCGTCGGCCGACTTGGCTGCGGTGAGGAGGCAGAGCAGCAGCGAGAAGATGCTCGTGCATCCGTTGAGAAGGAGAGGCAGCGACAGGACGCCCACGAGCGCCCCGATCTTCTTCAACGCGCGATTCATCCGGTTCATCCGGTTCGTCTCCAGAAGTTGGCGCGACTCGAGCGCGAGGCGCCAACTGCCAAAGATCACCGGCGGGCCGGCGAAACACGGAAACCGATCGACCTCCGGCGCGCGGCGTGGGCAAGTGCGGTCCGGCTCAGTCCGGATCCCCCGTCAACACCCATGCGCCCCAGTCCTTCGTGGTGTGTCGCGGCTTGCCGCGCTCGTCGCGAGCATCCCTCAGCATGCGCTTCGCTTCCCACAACGCCTGCCACTTCGGCTGACGCTCGACCCAGAGTCGCCGATAGAACTCGAGCATCAGGTCCTTCGTCGGAGCGTCGGGCACCTTCCACAACGAAGTGATCACGCTGCGCGCACCCGCCATTTGCAGCGCACGCTGGAGCGACGCGACGCCCTGACCCGCGCGCTGGACGCCGACGTTCGTTTCGCACGCCGAGAGCACGGCGAGCTCGCAGTTCGTGAGGTCGAGCGTCGAGATCTCCTCGGCCGTGACGAGGCCCGGCGCGCGACCCGCCGCGTCCTCCGGCAGGTTCGCGCCGGCGAGCGCGAGCCCGCAAAGGAGCATCGGGCTCATCGTGCGGATCGCTTCTTCACCGGACATTCGCAGCCCGAGCCCCGCCCTCGCGTCGATCGGCGTCGGGTCGTCGAACGAGCGGATGGATTCCGGCGCGTACCAACCGTGGGTCGCGACGTGCAGGAAGCGCGCCCTCGGCGCGAGCTCGTTCAGCGTTGCTCGCGAGGCCTTGGCGTGCTCGAGCACGAGAGAGGCGTTCTTGTCGCCGGAGACACCCGCGTAGAGCGCGCCGATGCCTTCGACCTCGAGCGCAGTGTGCGGCAGCGCGTCGAACCCCCGCTCGAACACTCCGCCGCGAAGGATGCTTGCGGTCGTGCTCGTGCGAGGGGACGAGGTCGAAGGGGCGGGCGCGATTCGTTCGTCCGCCGACGGCTCGATCGGTTCCGAGTCGAACGCCGCGCCGCCGAGTGCGAGCAGCTCTCCGCTCGAGGGAGACGTTTGGGTATCGAGCAGTTCTGTCAGCGTGGCGCGAATGTCGATGCGGAACCGATCTCCAAGAACTCCGACTCCCTCCGAAAGCGGCAGCGCGTCGAGCGGTACGAGATGCAGCACGTCGTCCGGCACGACGACCAGGTGTCGTGCTTCGCCCAGAGCCGGAAGCAACGGATCGAAGATCAACGCGCGAAGCCGCTCTCCGCTCACGTGTTCGAGGTCGACGCGAGTGGACTCGACGGAGTTTCCGCGGCTGGCGCCGTCCATCGTCAGCTCGTGCCGAAGCATCACGGCGCGCTCGACTTCGAGCATCGGTCCCAGGTCGACGAACGTGACGGCGGGTGACGATTCCGCCGGCGCGGACGTCGCGCCACGCACGACGAAGGCGCACAAGCGAGGCGTCCTGACCTCGGAGAGTTTCGCGGCGCCGCCGTCTCCGACCCGGTCGAAACGGGTTTCCACGAACGTCCGATAGGCGATCGACGCGGCGCCCGGCCCGAGCGCGCACGCCAGCGGCGCGACGTCGAACGTGACCACGCCCAGCGACGGCCCGGACGCTTCGCGGGCCTCTTCGATGAGCGCGCGCTCCGCGGCGTCCCGTTGCGTTCGCGCCGAGTCGAACGAGTCGCCCGTCGTCCCGACTCGGGCGAGCTCCGCCAACGTCGCGGTCGCACGAGCGAGAGACTCGCGCAGCATCTTCGCGCGCGGCGACCGTGCGGTGCGTCGCGCGAGACCTGCGGCCGTGAGCGCGGCTCCTCGCGAAGTCTCCGAGAGCACGAATCCGAGTGCATCAAGGTCGGGTGCGGACTCGAAAACGCCATACCCGCGCGCGAACGACAACACCGTCTCGAGACCGGAGCAGATGTCGGCGCACGTCTCTTCGGCCTCGCGACTCGAGACGGAGACCGCGGCGGTTCGCACGGCCCTGACGCTCGAAGCCGCGAAGTCGCGGATCAGCGACTGGCACCGAGCTCGTGCTTCGTCTCGCGCCCCGTCGACCCGCGCGTCGGCAAGCGCCGCTTGAGCCGCGATCGTGACTGCGAGGCGCTTCTTGCCGTCTCGAGAATCCCGGTGGTCCGCAGACAACGACTTCGCTCGCGCGGCGACCACCTGCTCCTCGAGGACACGCGCGGCACCGATTTCACCGAGGCCTCCCAACGTGAGAGCGAGATTGGCGCGGGCGAGTTGGAGACTCGGGTGGGTCTCCGGCAGGAGAGCCGACAGGCGATCGAGCGCCGACTGTTGAAGCGATGCCGCGCGCTCCAGCTCGCCCAGCGCGCGCAATGTGACCGCGAGATTCATCCGCGTGGTGTGAAGGTCCGGATGCGACTCCGGAAGCGTCCGCGAACGGACTTCGAGGACCCGTTCGAACAGCGCGCGCGCCCCAGCCGGGTCGTTGAGCGCCATCAGCGTCGCTGCCAGGTTCGTCCGCGCCTCCTGGAGCCTGGCGTTGTCTTCGGAACGCGTGCGAGAGTTCGCGGCGAGCACCTGCTCGAACAGCACGCGGGCCCCACTCAGGTCGCCGAGTGCCTCGAGTGTCGCGGCGAGATTCGCCTTTGCCCCCTGCACGCTCGAACTGTCCTCGCTCCACGAGCGCGGGCGGTTGGCGAGGACCTTCTCGAGCAGCGTTCGTGCGGCGATCAGGTCGCCGCGCTCGAAGAGCCCCCCGGCGAGGTTCGAACGCGCGTCCTGCAGGTCTGGATCGTCGTCGGGGAGGTTCCGCGCCAGGGTTTCGACAGCCTGCCCGAAGAGCTCGCACGCCTCGTCGATCTCTCCGCAGGCGACCAGCGTTGCGGCCAGATGCTGGCGCTCCACCTGCACCAACAAGTGGTCGGGTCCGAGCGCGCGTTCATAGCCGGCGAGCACTTGCCGCTTGAGATCTCGCGCGCCGCGGAGATCTCCCAGGGCTTCGATCGTGAGCGCGAGCAAGGATCGGGCGCGCAGTGAACCTCGATCGTCGTCGCCGAGTGTTCTCGAGTACGCCGCGACCGCGGGCTCCAAGAGGGCCCGAGCCTTCCGGTAGTCCTCGAGTCGAAAACAGGTGCCCGCCAGGTTGACGCGCGCGCGCTGCAGGACCTCATCGTCCTCCGGAACCGAGTGGGTCAGCACGTCGACGACCTTTTCCTGCAGCACGCGAGCACCCTCGAAGTCCCGGAGCTCTCTCAGAGTCAACGCGAGATTGCCGCGCGACGTCTGTAAGTCCGGGTGATCATCCGGGAGCGAAGCCGATTCCACGGCGAGCACCTGTTCCTGCAGGACGCGGGCCGCGGAGAACTCGTTCAACTCCAGCAGCGTGACCGCAAGGTTGGTTCGCGAGCGCTGCAGGTTCGGGTCGTCGTTTGGCAGCGAGGCGACGTCGATCGCGAGCACTTGCTCCTGAATGGTGCGTGCACCCGTAGGGTCGCCGAGGTGAAACAGCGCCAGCGCGAGATTTGTTCGCGCCACCTGCACTTGCCGGTCGCTGTCCGGGAGTCCTGATGGCCGGACGTCGAGAAAGTGCTGGAACGCGCGCTTCGCGAGTCGTGGTTCCTTGACGATGAACGCGAACCGTCCCAGGTCGAACAGGAGCGTCACGTCCGTCGCCGCCGCGCCGCCATCCCCGATGAACGTCTCGAGCGCTTCCTCGAGCTTCGCCCGCGCGACGTCGGGTTTGCTCGCCGCTCGCGCGGCCTTTGCCTCGGCGAACCGCGTGCGCACGGTTTCGATTGCCGCGTCGGACGCGGCTGGAGCCGCGCGACTCGTCGCCTGCGCCGCAGCCTGCTCCCGCGTCGAGGTCGCGACGATCAGCGCGACCACGATCAGCGTCACCGCGCGCGACGCATCGAACCGTCTTGGGCCGAACCCGATCACGTCGCTCACCCCGAAGCGGGAGGCTGACTCAGGAATACCGACGGATCGATGCTACGGAGCCGATCGTCCCCGCTCATCCCTCGACGTTCTCCACGCTCAGTATCTGCCCCGGCGTCTGCTGCTCGTCCTGCAGCGCGATCTGGAACAGGCGCGTCGAATGCCAGCGGTCGAACTTCCAGCCCGCGTTCTCGATCGTGCCGATCGCCCGCATCCCCACCTTTGCATGCAGCCCTTCGGACGCCGGGTTCGGGACCGTGACGACGGCGATCGCGGTGTAGTACCCCTGGTTGTGGAGGACTGCGAACAGCCGGTCGTACAGCCGTCGCGCGACGCCCCTGCGATGCGACGACTCCGCCACGAACACGCTGACCTCGACGGTGTACGCGTAGGCGTCGCGCGGCCGGTAGGGCGACGCCTTCGCGAAGCCGACGACCGCACCCGCGTCGGTCGCGACGAGCCACGGATACATGCCGTGCGTCGAGTCGAACAGCCTCGACCACTCGGCCGCGGCGATCGGGTAGATCGTGAACGTCGACGCGCTCGTCTCGACGAAGTGGTTGAAGATCGCGCCGATCGCGGGGAGGTCGGCGGCGGACGCGAGGCGAATGTCGACCATCGCGAGACGCTACCATCCGCGCCGATGGACCTCCGCCTCCGCGACCATTGGATCTTCGACATGGATGGCACGCTCACGCTCGCCGCCCATGACTTCGACGAGATCAAGCGGATCCTCGGGCTGCGCAGCGACCAGCGCATCCTCGAGCACATCTCGGCGCTGCCCGAGGCCGAAGCCGCGCCGCTGTGGGAGAAGCTGCACGCGTGGGAGCTCGGCATCGCGAAGCGCTCGGAGCCCGATCCGCACGCGCTCGAACTGCTCGCGGCGCTGCGCGCGCGCGGCGCGCGGGTCGGCATCCTCACGCGCAACACGCTGCACCACGCGCAGGTCACCATCGAGGCCGCGGGCCTCGGCGGACATTTCGACGTCGAGAACATCGTCACGCGCGATCACGGCCCGGCGAAGCCCGAGCCGCACGGCATTCTCATGCTGCTCGAGCGGTGGGGCGCGCGGAAGGAAAGCGCGGTGATGGTCGGGGACTACCTCTTCGATCTGCAGGCGGGACGCGCCGCCGGCGTGACGACGGTGCACTACGACGTCGCCGGCGAGTTCCCTTGGAAGGAGCACGCCGACCACTGCGTGAAGAGCCTCGCGGAGCTGCGCGCGCTGGCGATCGGCCCGCCGTCCGCGCTCGATCAGAAGGTGTGAGCGAGCGTCGGGCTCCCCGCACACGCTCGGACGTCGACCGCCTGGAACTGGAGAGTGAGCCCCTGCGCAGCGGCGGGCACGTAGTAGCGGCGCACGCGATTGCCCGACTCGTCGCCGGGCGCGAAGTCGAGCACGTACGGGTCGAGCATCCCGAGCACGAGGCCCGGGCACGCGGGTACGGGCAGCACGCCGGGCGTCGTGCCGACCAGCAGCGCGGCGAACCCGCCCGGACGTGCGCCCTCGAGAGCAAACGCCGCGTCGTGACCGACTCCCGCGGGGGTGGGTGCGTTCTGCGTGATCGACGGTGTCGTGCGCGCGAGCGCGAGGAACATCGGGCCGTCGAGCCCGCCCGCGCCCGGCGGCACCGCGACGCCGAGGAGGTGGCCGGTGGCGCCGCCGTAGCGACGCACTTCGTCGCCGCCCTGGTTCGCGACGAGCAGCGAGCCGTCGACGTCGAAGCACAGCCCGAGCGGAGTGACCAACGCCGCGTCCGTGACCGGCACGTCGACGAGCGCGCCGCTCGAGGCGTCGAAGCGCACCACCTTGTTCACCGGAGAGAACGCGTTCGAGACCCACAAGCGTCCGTCCGGCCCGAAGGCGAGGTCGTGCGGACCGGAGAGCTTGGTCGTCGCGAAGATGCCGAGGAACGCGCCGGTCCTCCCATCGAAGCGCAGCACGCGGTTGTTCAGCACGCTGCCGACGTAGAGGTTCCCGTCGGGGCCGAAGGTGAAACCCGTCGGTCCGTTCATCGCCGCCGACGTCGCGAACACGCTCTTGAAGACGCCGCTGACTCCGTCGAAGCGCAGGATCTGATTGGTGTCGGCGCTCGCGACGTAGAGGTCGCCGTCGGGACCGAAGTTGAGGTGACGCACTCCGGAGAGCCCGCCGCCCGACGCGAACACGCCGAGGAAGACGCCGCTCGCGGGGTCGTAGCGCAGCACCTGACCGGTCGGCGCGCTCGCGACGTAGAGCATCCCGTCCGCGCCGTAGGTGATGCCGACCGGGTTGTCGAGGCCGCCGCCGGACGCGGCCGTGCCGACCATTTGCCCCGTCGCGTCGAAGCGCAGCACCGCGTCGGTGAAGCGGCTCGCGACCAGCAGTTCGCCCGCGCGCGCTTGTCGCGCCGGTATCGGCGCGAGCGCGCAGAGCAGAGCGAGCGAGAACGACGAGGCGGATCGGAGGCAGGACATCGGTGCGGTCTCCCGCGCGGCGCGTCGATTCGATCGCGCGATCGGATGCCTGCGGGACGTGACGGGACGTCTGGTCGAGCGCGCGGGACGGACGGAGGCGAGCGGCGCGCGTTCAGCGCGGGAGGAGTGCGGCGAACCGCGCGCGCTGACGCCGCCCGACCGGGATCCGCGCGCCGCTCGCGAGCAACACGACCGCCGCGCTGCCGGCCGACTCGATCGCACGCACTGCGTCGAGCCGCACCAGAGCGGTCCGATGCGCGCGCGCGAACCCGAGTGGGGCGAGCTTCACCGAGATCTCGGCCAGCGTCGTCCGCACCAGCGACTCGCGCCCGGCGCCGCCCGCACCGCCGTGGTGAAGGATCACGTAGTTGCGCGCGGATTCGACCCACTCGATGTCGCGCGGCTCGATGAACACGCGGTCGCCGCCTTCGCGCGCCGCGAGCTTCGCGCGCACGTCGCCCGGCTCACGCCGCGAACGGACGCGCGCGAGCGCGCGCGCGACGTGCTCGGGCCCGATCGGCTTCATCAGGTAGTCGACCGCCTCGACGCCGAATGCGTCGACCGCGTGCTCGCCGAACGCGGTGACGAACACGAGCGGCGGCAGCGAGCGCGCGCCGGCCGCGCGGGCCACCTCCAGTCCGGAGAGCCCCGGCATGCGCACGTCGAGGAACGCGACGTCGAACGCGTCGCGTGCCAGCGCGTCGGCCGCGTCGGCGCCGTCCGAGCATTCGCGCGTGACGATCACGTCGCCCGCGGCCTCCAGCAGTTCTTTCAGACGCGCTCGCGCCGGCGGCTCGTCGTCGACGACCAGCGCCTTCAGCGGCGCGCTCACGACGACACCTGCTCGAGCGGCGCACTCGGCGCCCGCTTCATCGGCAGCGCGATCCGCACCGACGTCCCGCCGGCCGAGCGCGACGCGCTCTCGACCTCGTGGCGGTCGCCGTAGAGCAGCGCGAGTCGCTCGCGCGTCGCGCGCAGCCCGCTGCCGAGGCCTGCGCCGAGCGAATCGGCGCCCGAGGCGTCGCCGTCGTCGACGACCGACAGCTCGAGGCGCTCGCCGCGCCGCGCGGCCGCGACATGCAGCGAGCCGCCGCGCGGACGCGCGCCGATCCCGTGATGGATCGCGTTCTCGACGAGGGGCTGCAACAACAGCGGTGGCAGCAGCAGGTCGGACGCGGCCGGCTCGAGCTCCGTCGTGATGCGCAGGCGGTCACCGAAGCGCGCGCGCTGGATGCGAAGGTAGCGCTCGAGGAGGACGAACTCGTCGCCGACCCGCACCTCGCGGCGTCCCCCGGTCTCGAGCGCGGCGCGCAACAGTTCGCCGAGGTCGACCACCGCGCGCTCTGCGAGCGGAGCGTCGTGGCGCACGAGGTGCGCGATCGTGTTCAACGCGTTGAACAAGAAGTGCGGTTGCATTCGCGCCTCGAGAGCGGCGAGCCGCGCCTCGGAGAGCGTCGCGGAGAGCGCGGACGACCGGCGCGCGGCTCGCACCGCGTGCCAGACGGCGACGAACGCGGCGTACACCATTACGCCGCCCGAGAACTTCGCGGTGAACCCGACGCCGAGCTCCGAAAGAAACGCGTCCTCGCCGAAGCGCAGCGTGCGGATTCACGACGACCACGCCGCGAACGCAGCGAGCTGCGCGAGCGAGAACGCGACGCCGCCGGATGCGTGCACCGCGAGCGGGACGACCCACGAATTGCCCCCGATCGGGAAGCGCCGCGCGAGCGCGACCATCGCGGGCACGAGCGGCGCCCACAACAGCCAGTCGGCGAGCCCCGAACCGAGCGCGTCGCCGAACGGGATCGGATGGCCGAGCGCCGCGTAGGCGATCGACATGCGCACCGCGGCGAGCACGCCGAGCAGGGAGCAGGCGGCGAGGACGAGGAGGAGGACGCGGACGGTCGGCGGTCGAAGCATCTGCAGGTTCCGGCGCGGGCGCGGCCCGCGCTGTATCGAGCGGGCGCGCCGCGGTGACGCCTCCGGCGGCGCGAACCTCCGCTTGACGCGTCCCGCCGCCCGCTCGATGATCCCGCGATCGCCGCGGATCGGGAGTCGTCGTGTTCGAGCCCCAGACGTTCGTTTCGGACTGGCTGCAGATCGTCGCCTTCGAGCGACATCACGCCGCGGAGTTCTATGCGCTGAACCGCGTGTGGCTCGATCGGTACGACCTGTTCGAGGCGGGTGACGAGAAGCAGCTTTCCGACCCATGGGGCGCGATCCTCGACCCGGGAGGCGCGATCTTCGTCGCGCTGGAGAACCGCGACGTCGTCGGGACGGTGGCGCTCGTGCCGCGCGGGCCGGGACACATGGAGATCGCGAAGCTCTCGGTCGCCGACCGGTGCCAAGGCAAGGGGTTGGGACGTCGTCTCGTTCGCCACGCGCTCGAGCACGCGCGGCGATTCGGCGCGACGCGCGTCTCGCTGACGTCGAACTCACGGCTCGTCGCCGCGATTCAGCTGTACGAGTCGTTCGGTTTCACCCATGACCGGCCGCCCGCCGTGCCCGAGTACAAGACGGCGGACACGTACATGTCGCTGGACCTGACGCGGCCGGTGCGCGAGTCGAGGCGCGGCGCGCGCGATCAGGGGACCGGGTAGAGCTCGATGCGGATGCGGCGCACTTTCGCCGACGACGTCGAGATGATCCCTTTGAAGTCGAAGTCGAACGTGTGCGCGCCCGCGGTCATCGCCTGCACCGTGAAGCCGCACACCGCGACGTAGTCGTTGTTGTTGTCGGTGCGAGTCGAGCCCGCGGCGAAGAGATCGGTCGCGTCGTCGAGCTGGAGCCGCGCGTCGGTGCGTCGTGTCTGGTCGGAGTTCGTCACCTCGAGCGACCAGCCGATGCGGTAGTTGCCCGCGGCGAGCGAGCTGGAGGTGAAGCGGTACGCCTGCACGTAGGTCGTCGACGTGGTCGTGACCTCCGCGTCGCTGACGCCGGATTCGTACCCCGCGATCGGACCGGCGGGGCCTTGCGGGCCCGTTGCGCCTGTCGGTCCCGCGTCGCCCTGCGGTCCGGCGGGACCGGTGGCTCCCGGAGGTCCCTGCGCTCCCGTCGCGCCGGTCGGTCCGGGATCGCCTTGCGGGCCCGCGGGTCCGGTCGCGCCCGGAGGCCCTTGCGCGCCGGTCGCGCCGGTCGCGCCGGTCGGACCCGGATCACCCTGCGGACCCGCCGGTCCTGCGGGTCCGGCCGCGCCGGTCGCTCCGGGGTCGCCCTGGGGTCCTTGGGGGCCGGGCGGCCCGGTCGGACCGGGCGGCCCCTCGTTCGTGTTCGACGGCACCTTCACCGGCTCGACGACGAGCCGCGGAGGCGGTCCGCGCCGGAAACCCTCTTTGCTGATGAGCGAGACGCGCGCGTCGATCGTCGAGAGCGCGACGCCTCGGTTCGCGATGGCGCCGCTCATCCACTCCTTAAGGAGCGGAGTGAGGTCGATCACCAGCCAGCCCGGTGCGTTCTGCTCGGTGACGAGCGCGACCGCGCTCGGCGCGCTGGAGATCTCGGGCGCGAGCTTCCACGCCGCGCCCTCGTGCCACTCGCCCGTGATCGCGGACGCCACGATCGAGCCCGGCTCGCGCACTCGGTCGAGCCACAACCAGAGGTGCGCTTCCGCGACGTCGTCCGCCGTCCACGCCGCGGGCAGCGTGTCGAGGTCGAACGCGAGCAACGAGATCGCGTCGGCGCGCACCGCGAGCGAGCGCTGCCGGCCGTGATCCCGGTGATCGAGAGTCGACACGAACGTGTCGTCGGACAAGCGCGCCTCCCCCGCGAGCGCGGACGAAGCGACGACGAGTCCCACCGTCGAGATGACGGCGAGGCGGAACATGGCCAGACGACCTCCAATCACGGGCCCGGAGCGGGTTTCCGAGCGGGAACTTCGTCGAACTCTTCGGGAGTGCGAACCGGCGCACTTGAGCGCCAAGGAGGAGTGGGTCGCCTCGTCGCGAGGCGAACGGAAGGCGTGATTCGAGTTCGGGTCCGGAGGTCGGCCGCGAATCACGGGCCCGGAAGTCAGTTCTCCGGCGCCCGAACCGGATGTTCCCCGTGGTCGATACCATCGACCCTCGTGACTCCCGATGCACCTCCCAACCCTCGGCGCGGCGTGGCCATCTGGCTCCTCGTCTGCGCCTTCCTGACCGCGTCGCTCGTCGTGGTGGGGGGCATCACGCGGCTCACGCACTCCGGTCTCTCGATCGTCGAGTGGGAGCCGCTCGTCGGCGCCGTCCCGCCGTTGAACGACCACGACTGGCAGGAGCTGTTCTCCGAGTACCAGTCGTCGCCGCAGTACAAGCTCGTCAACACTGGGATGACGCTCGCCGAGTTCAAGGGCATCTTCTGGTGGGAGTACGTGCACCGGTTGCTCGGCCGGATCATCGGCATCGTGTTCATCGTGCCGCTCGTCTGGTTCATCGTGCGGCGGCGGATCGACCGGCCTCTCGCGCTCAAGCTCTTCGGAGTGTTCCTGCTCGGCGGACTGCAGGGCGCGCTCGGCTGGTGGATGGTGAAGAGCGGGCTCGTCGACGACCCGGCGGTCAGCCAATACCGGCTCGTCGCACACCTCGGGCTCGCGCTCCTGATCCTCGGCGCAGAGCTGTCGATCGCGTTCGGTCTGCTGTTGCCGCGTGCCGCCGACCTTCCGCCCGCGCGCGCGTCGCTCGCGAAGGCGGCGTCGCACCTCGCGCGGCTCGTGTTCGTGACGGCGCTCGCCGGCGGGTTCGTCGCCGGCATCCACGCGGGCCTCGCGTTCAACACCTTCCCGCTGATGGACGGCGGGCTCGTTCCGCCCGGCATGTTCGCGCTCGAGCCGTGGTGGAAGAACTTCTTCGAGAACGTCGCGACCGTGCAGTTCGACCATCGCTTGCTCGCATGGCTGACCGCGCTCGGCGGGATCGCGACGTGGCTCGCGGTGGTCCGCTCCGACGCGCCGAGGCGCGGCAAGCGTGCGGCGCACCTCCTGCTGGCGGCCGTCCTGTTCCAGTTCGTGCTCGGCGTCGTGACGCTCTTGCGTCACGCGCATCCGCATCTCGCGGCCACGCACCAGGCCGGCGCGGTGCTCCTGTTCGCGGCGGCGATCTGGGCCGGGAACGCGCTCCGCTCGCAGTGAACGAAGCTCAGGCGCGCAGGCGCCAGCAGCGGTGGGGGCGGCGGCCCTTGAAGTCCTCGGGCAGCGTCTCGGCGGTGACCTCGCGCACGTCGAACGGCGGCAGCTCGGCGCTCGCCAGCTCGAAGCCGCGCTGGTTCGTGCTGAACCACAGCGTGCCGCCGGGCTCGAGCAGCGCGTGGCACGAGCGAATCAGGTCGACGTGGTCTCGATCGACCGCGAACTCGCGCTCCATGCCCTTCGAGTTCGAGAAGGTCGGCGGGTCGCAAACGATCGTCCCGTACCGGCGGCTCGAGAGCGGCGCCTCGAAGAGGAAGTGCATCGCGTCGGCGCGAACGAGACGGTGGCGGTCCGCGGCGACGGCGCCATTCAAGGCGAGGTTGCGAGCGGCCCAATCGAGGTAGGTGTTCGAGAGGTCGACCGTCGTCGTCGTGCGCGCTCCACCTTTGATCGCGGCGACCGTGAACGAGCCGGTGTAGGCGAAGAGGTTCAGCACGTCCTGTCCCGCGCACGACTCGCGCACGACTCTGCGCGTCTCGCGGTGGTCGAGGAACAGGCCGGTGTCGAGGTAGTCGGAGAGGTTCACCTCGAACACGAGGTCGTGCTCGGCGACGACCTTCACCACGTGGCGCTCCGCGAGGCGCGTGTACTGGCCCTCGCCCGACTGGCGGTCGCGCTGCCGCTCGCGGCGCTTCGCGTGCACGCGCTCCGGCGCCAGCTCGAGGCCGGCCTGCACCGCTTCGAGTGCGCCCGCGACGAACGCGTCGTCCGCGGCGTCGGTGTCGTCGCGCGTGCGGCGCATCGTCCAGACCACCGCGTCGCCGTCGTACCAGTCGACGATCAGCGGGTGGTCCGGCAGGTCCTTGTCGTACACGCGCCAGCACGTGACGCCGGTGCGGCGCGCCCACTTCTTGAGGTGGCGCTGCACCTTCGAGATGCGATTCGCGAGCGGGGAGTCGGTCGGCACGCGCGACGTTGTATCGAGTCTCCGTGTGCGGGGCGCGCGCGTCTTCCTGATTGACGATTGGATGCGACTCGGTTCGAGTCCGCTGCATGCCTCGCCGTCCGCGATACTCCGGCACGCATCCGCGCCACTTCGACGAGCGGTACAAGGAGCTCGACCCCTCACGCTTCCCGGACGAGGCGGCGAAGGTCCGCGCGCGCGGCGGCACGCCGGCGGGGACGCACGTGCCGGTGATGCTCGACCAAGTGCTCGTCGCGCTCGCGCCGCGCTGCGGAGACCTCGCGCTCGACTGCACGCTCGGGCACGGCGGCCATACGGAAGCGCTGCTCTCGCGCGTCGCCCCCGACGGCGGCGTCATCGCGATCGATCGCGACAAGGACGAGCTCGAGCGGACGGCTGAACGTCTTGCCGCGCTCGGGCACGTCGCCCCCGCGTTCACGGCGCGCTCGTCGCCGTTCGCAGGCGCCGCGAAGGTGCTGCGCGAGCTGGGTCTCGAGACCGTCGACCTCGCGCTCGCCGACCTCGGCGCGTCGTCGATGCAGCTCGACCGGCCGGAGCGCGGCTTCTCGTTCAAGCACGACGGGCCGCTCGACATGCGCATGGACCGCACGCGCGGCGAGACCGCCGCCGAGTGGATCGCTGCGAACGACGAGGAGACGATCGCCGCGGCGCTGCGCGAGCATGGCGACGAGGACGACGCGGCGGCGATCGCCGCGGCGCTCGTCGCGCGACCGCCGAAGACGACGCGCGAGTTGTCGGCGCTCGTGATGCGCGCGACCGATCGAGTCG
>CAZOLL010000012.1:0-20023 GCA_964580365.1 uncultured Phycisphaeraceae bacterium | reverse complement strand
TGCGCGAAGTCCGCGGCCGATGCGTATCGGCGCGCGCGGTCCGCCTCCATCGCGGTGAGGCACACCGTCTCCGCGTCCCACGGCACGGCCGCGTTCGACTCGCGCGGCGGCGCCGGCCGTCCCTCGACGATCGCACGCTGTAGCTGGTCGAACGTGTCGGCCTTGAACGGCGCGGCCAGCGTCAGCAGCTCGTAGAGCGTCACGCCGAGCGCGTAGACGTCCTGCGACGGCGACACGGCGCCTTCGTCGCCGCGGACCTGCTCGGGCGGCGAGTAGGACAATGAGCCGACGAACGACCCGGAGCGCGTGAGCTTCGCGCCGCCGGCGCCGCCCGCGCCGGGCGCGGAGTTCGTCGAGACGCCGAAGTCGAGCAGCATCGCGCGGCCGTCCGGCGTCAGCATGATGTTCGACGGCTTCACGTCGCGGTGGATGACGCCGCGCGCGTGCGCGTGGTCGAGCGCCTCCGCGACCTGCCGGATCAGTCGGAAGCAGACCTGCACCCAAGTGCCGGAGAACGCGCCGTCCGCGGCGCCGCCCGAATCCGCGGGCGCGTCCGGAGCGGCGTGCGCGACGATCGCGCGCAGGTCCGCACCCGACAGCTTCGCCGGGTCCTTGCCGTCGAGCCGATGTAGCACGTCGCCGAGCGTCATGCCCGCGACGCGTTCCATCGCGAAGTAGGGGATGCCCGACTCCTCGCCGAACGTGAGGACCGGCACGATGCCCGGGTGCTGCAGCTTCGCGACCGCCTCGGCCTCTCGCCGGAAGCGCTCGCGCGCGCCTTCGAAGTAGAGGTTCTCGGGGCGAATCAGCTTGAGAGCGACCGTGCGGCGCAAGGACGTCTGCTCCGCGACGAACACGACGCCCATCCCGCCGCCGCCGAGGCGCTCGATCAGCCGGAAGTCCCCGAGGCGCTCCGGGATCTTCTCCAGCGCGTCGCCGTGCGTTTCGACCGGCGTGAGTTCGCTCACGGCGCGGATGGTACGGAAGCGGAGCGCACCGTGCGATGCGACGGCCCCGATTGACCGGGCGCGCGCGGCTCCGCAAGCTTTCGAATCTTCGCGCCGAGGTTTCGCCGAGGTTTCGCAGAGGTCTCGCAACGGAGGACGCATGTCGCTCGTTCCGCTCCTGTTCGCCGCCGTCGCGCTCTTTGCCGGCGACTCGGATCCACCGCTCGCGATCACGCACGTCAACGTCGTGCCGATGGACAAGGACGGCGTCCTCGCCGACCAGACCGTGGTCGTCCAGGGCGGGCGGATCGCCGAGCTGGGCGACGCGGCCGACGTCCCGGTGCCGGAAGGCGCGCGCGTCGTCGACGGCCGGGGCAAGTGGTTGATCCCCGGCCTCGCCGACATGCACGTGCACGTGTGGGCGGAGACCGACCTGCTCTTGTTCGTGGCGAACGGCGTCACGACGGTGCGGAACATGTTCGGATCGACGACGCAGATCGAATGGCGCGACGAGATCGCCAAGGGCGCGCGCATCGGCCCGCGCATCTACACCGCCGGCCCGATCGTCGACGGCGACCCGGCGACGTGGCCGGGCAGCACCGTGCTGAAGGACCCGGACGCCGCGGCCAAGATCGTCGCGCGGCAGAAGAAGCAGGGGTACGACTTCATCAAGTGCTACAGCGGCCTGAAGCCGGACGCGTTCGAAGCGCTGATGGCCGCAGCGAAGCAGAACGGCATGCGCGTGATGGGGCACGTGCCGACCGCGGTGTCGCTCGAGGACGCGGTCTCGCTCGGGCAAGAATCGATCGAGCACTTCACCGGCCTCGTCGGTTGCTGCCAGAAGGACGACTCGCAGTTCGCGAGCGGCGTGAGCTTCCGCACCGAATCGCTCGCGTGGAAGCAGATGGACGACACGAAGACCGCGGCGATCGCGCGCCTCTGCACGGAGAAAGGCGCGTGGAACTGCCCGACGCTCGTCGTCATGCAGAAATGGGCGAAGGGCAAGGACGCGGAAGCGCTGCTCGCGCGCCCCGAGATGCGGTTCGTCGATCCGAACCTCAAGGTCTTCTGGGGCGGCCCGATGATGTACCTCGCGCGAATGCCGGACGAGGCGCTCGCGCAATCGCACGCGGCCGACGCCGACCGCCTGCACGCGCTGTCCGTCTTCCACGCCGAGAAGGCCCCGCTGCTCGTCGGCACCGACATGGGCAACCCCTACGTCGTCGCGGGTTGGTCCCTGCACGAGGAGCTCGCGAACTTCGTGGCGGCGGGCTTCACGCCGTTCGAAGCGCTGCGCGCCGCGAGCGCGGACGCGGCGCGCTTCATGCACGCGGAGAACGAGTGGGGGACGATCGCGCCAGGCCGCGCGGCGGACCTGATCCTGCTCGAAGCCGACCCGCTCGCCGACATCACGAACGCGACGAAGCGCACGGGCGTGGTCGTCGCCGGCAAGTACCACGCGGAGTCGGAGCTGCAGGACAAGCTCGAAGCGCTCGCGAAGGAATTCGCGCCTGCCGACGAAGGGAAGTGAGCGCGGGGTCGAGGAGGGGCGGCCTAGGACGCGAAGCACACGAAGAGGCACGAAGCACGCCGTGGTGGCCGGACGCGAGGTGCGTGAACAGCGTCGTGGGCCGGAACGCAGAGGACGCAGAGGAAAACGGAGAGCGCCGCGCAGGACGGACGCCGGGCGTGCTGGGGACGCGGGGGCCCGGCCTTCGGCCGGGGTTTCCGGGGAGAGAGTCCCGCGCACGAGAGCCTCGCTTTGGTTCGCGAGCTCGAGGACGTCCGACGTGGACGGCTCTCGCACGCGGAACTCTCTCCCCGGAAACTCAGG
Source organism: uncultured Phycisphaeraceae bacterium (assembly GCA_964580365.1). GTDB lineage: Bacteria > Planctomycetota > B15-G4 > B15-G4 > JADJEK01 > CAZBOK01. Next base: position 17,242 of record CAZOLL010000012.1, on the reverse strand, counting down.
AGCGCTGCGCGCTCCTGACCCCCGCTTCGCGAGTCGTGAGTGTTGCGCTTCCAACGTTTCGAGTCGTGCGTCCCGGCCGACGATGCAACAGAAGCGCCCCGCGACCTGAGGCCGCGGGGCGCTTCGTGTCTGTTCGTGTGCTTCGTGCCCGCTCAGAGCCCGATGTAGATGTCGAGCGGGTTGGTCGACGTCACCGTCACGTCGGCGAAGAACGCCTGCGCAGTGAGGAGGAAACCGACCGGCGCCGACGGCGGGATCGGGAGGCCCGCGACGACCAGCTCGCCTGCGCCGGGGATGCGGATCCGCACAAGTCGCTGGAGCAGCGGAGGTTCCGTCGGCAAAGACGGCGCTGCCAGGCCGCATGCAATAAGAGGGAGGAGGGAGCGCATGGGGGGCCAGTCTCGCCCGCGGTCTTCCGGCTTCAAGTGAAGCCGGAGTTAAGGCGGGTTGTCCTTCACTCGATCCCCCGTTCGGGACGATGAGTGCTTCGACGGACCGCTGCCGTCGGAGCGCACGCAAATCGAAACTCAGAGGATCGCGACGATGAACCCGAACGGTCTGACGGCGGGCGCCGAGAGCCCGACCGTGCTGGACTCGAACACAGTGACGATGCTGAAGGAGCTCGGCGGCGCGGACGACCCCGGTCTGTTCTCCGAGCTGGTCGACACGTTCGTCGCGGACTCGAGCGGCCGCATCGACGCGATCGAATCCGCCGCGCGCGACGGCGCGCTCGACCGCATCGCGAGCGAAGCGCACAGCCTGAAGTCGAGCTCCGGAAACATGGGCGCGAACCGGTTGATGGCGCTCTGCAAGTCGCTCGAGGTCGCTGGTCGCGAGCGCAGGCTCGCCGACGCGCGCGGCTTCGCAGAGCGACTGCGCTCCGAGTACGAGCACGCACGCGACGCCCTGTTCGACGCCCGCCGAACTTGACCGTCCCGCGCGGTCCCGACGCTCGTTCGTCTACTGAAGTTCACCGCTCCTCCACCCCGCACCCTATCCCCCCTCAAGAAAACTCACGATGAACAAGCGAATCGAAGAGCTGAAGCTCACCGGCCGCCTTCCGTCCCCGGCGGGCGTCGGCATGAAGATCCTGCAACTGACCCAGAACGAGGAGTTCAGCACCGAAGATCTCGCGCGCACGATCCAGTCGGACCCGGCGTTGTCGGGCCGCATCATCCGCATGGCGAACTCCGCGCTCGCCGGCGGGTTCAAGCCGTGCACGACGGTGAACGACGCGGTCGTCCGGCTCGGCGCGTCCGCCGTGCGCAACCTCGCGCTCGGGTTTTCGCTGATCTCGGCGTACCGCGAAGGGCACTGCGCGACGTTCGACTTCCCGCGCTTCTGGTCCGACTCGCTCGCGCGCGCGATCGCGGCGCAGGAGTTGGCCCGCGCGCTCCGCGCGGCGCCGCCGGCCGAGGCGTACATCTGCGCGCTGCTCTCCGGCATCGGCCGGCTCGCGCTCGCGTGCGTGCACCCCGACCTCTACGCAGACGTGCTGCGCCGCGTCGGCGGCAGCGAAGACGCGGTGACCCTGCTGCAGGAAGAGCGCGCCGCGTTCGACACCGATCACGCCGAGCTCGGCCGAGCGATCCTCGACGACTGGAAGCTGCCGGAGAGCCACGGCAAGGCGATCGCCGGCATCGACGAACGCCGCGCTCCGGGCAATGACGACGCCACGAGCCGCACGTTGCGCATGCTGGTCAACGCGTCGACGCGGATCGCGGCCGTGTTCCTCGAGCAGCGCGAGAACCTGCAGCTTGCGGCGATGAAACGGCTGATCGAGTTCGCCCCGCAGGTGAAGCTCGAAACGGAGAGGCTCTGGAGCCTCGGAGACGCGGTCGCGCTGCAGTGGGCCGACTGGGCGCGGCTCCTGCGGATGCCGGCGTTCCCGGCGCCGCCTCTGTCCGGACTCGCGAAGCGAGCGGCGGACTACCAACCGGAGACCGCGCCGCGCGGCGCGCCCGAGCCGCCGCTCCCCCAGCCGCACCAGAAGCTCGGCCAGCTCACGGCGCTCGTCGCCGACGACGACCCGACGATTCGCAAGGTCCTGTGCACCGCGCTCGCGAAGCAGGGCCTGCGCGTGCTCGACGCGCCGGGCGGCAATGAAGCGTTGCGCATCGCGCTCGAGACGAACCCGCACATCCTGATCGCCGATTGGCAGATGCCTGGGATGGACGGCGTGGAGCTCACACGGCAGCTGCGGCGCACCGAGATCGGCCGAGACATGCACATCGTCATGCTCACCGGCCGAGGCGAGGACGACCAGATCGTGACCGCGTTCGACGCGGGCATCGATGACTTCGTCAACAAGCCGGTGAACTTCAAGATCTTGATGGCGCGCGTCGCCGCCGGCGAGCGGACGGTGCGCCTGAAGGACGATCTCGCGGGCGAGCGCCGTCAGATCGAGCGGCAGGTCGCGGAGCTCGCGATCCTGAACCGTCGCCTCGAGTCGATCGCGGTCACCGATGCATTGACCGGCATCGCGAACCGCCGCTACGCGCTCGACACGCTCGCGGAGCTGTGGCGAACCGAGCAGAAGTTCTCGCTCCTCGTCATCGACGTCGACCACTTCAAGAACGTGAACGACGAGTTCGGCCACGACGTCGGCGACGTCGTGTTGAAGGAGATCGCCACGCAGTTGCGCGCAAGCGTCCGCGCGGACGACTCGGTGTGCCGACTCGGCGGCGAGGAGTTCGTCGTGATCTGTCCGTCGTGCTCGTGCGAGAACGCGATGGTGATCGCCGAGCACATGCGCGCGACCATCGAGTCTCACCGGGTGAAGTCGGGTGCGTTCGACCGCCCGGTCACCGTCAGCATCGGCGTCGCGGAACGCACGCCGGGCATGAAGGACGCCGCGGAAGTGCTGAAGCGTGCCGACCACGCGCTGTACAACGCGAAGTCGCTCGGCCGCAATCGTGTCTCCGCGGAGTCCGGCGTGGTCGCCGTCGCACAGTCCGCCTGACTCTCGCCGGCGCGCGCAAGCCGGCTGTCATGAGCGCATTCGCGCGAATCGACCCCGCAGCTCGGGGCCGGTCGCGGTGCGCGGTCGAAACTTCCTTTCAATCCCCTCCCCGCGCGACAGCGCCCGCCAAAAGCGGCATTGCCACGTGCGGAACCGTGGTGTTTAATTTTCTTCAACCGGAGTTCGAGCGGTCACGGTCTCCCCAGCCCAGGCCGGCCACGCGCGTTCCGGTCCCGATCCTGCTCTCGGGTCCCGAAACCCACTTTCACTGGAGGCTCTCCATGCGCATCTCCGTCCCCCGGATGCGTCTGCCCGTCGCCGCCGCGTTCGGCGCCGTGCTGACCGCCGGTCTCGCGATCGCCAGTCTGGCGCCGCGCGATCTCACGAAGCAGCTCGAGTACGTCGACGCCAAGAACACGGGCGTCGTTGTGTTCGGGACCATCACCGAGTCGCACGAAGTGGCGTCGCCGTTCGCCGAGATCTCGGTGCCCTACACCGTGCTGACGATCGATGTCGCGGAGTACCTCGTCGGTCAGAACGTCGGCGCGAAGCTGACGGTCTACACGCCGGGTGGCGAAGGCGGCCGTCTCTCGATCTCCCCCGACGAGAGCGAGGTCCGCGTCGGTGAGCGCGTGGTGTATTTCCTCCGCGCCGACCAGACGCTGCGCGCGCAGGCGCCGGGCGCCTTCATGCTCGACAACTACGGCGCCGCGTTCCGCACCCAGTCGAACCGCAAGGGCCAGGTCGTCGTCCTCGGTGAGGGCTACGGCTCGGCGATCGAGACCAACGTGGCGTTGACCGGCCTCAGCGCGTCGGTCAAGGGCAAGTGAGCGACGGAGATCACACGAAAATGAAGACCATCCACTCGCTCGCTCTCGTCTGCGGCGGCCTCGCCGTCGCAGGCATGCTCGTCACCCCGTCCACGGGCGTCGGCTTCACGACGATCGGCGGCTCGCTCGGCATCCAGGACGCCGCGACCGGCAACGGTTATCAGCGCGACGTCCGCATCTTCAACAATGCCGCCGACTCGCAGATGAACAACAACACCACGCCGGAGGCGGCCTATCCGGGCGCGCTCGGCGCGAACTTGTCGGTGTGGAAGGCTGCCGACGGTTGGGCGTCCGACGTCGCGACCGCGAGCCGCAACTTCGACTACGACTGGCAGGGCGACGCCACGTCCGCCGGCTCCGCCGACCAGAACACGGTCGCGTGGGGCTCCCCGGGTACGTGCTCGGGCGGCGTGCTCGCGTTCACCGAGACCCCGATCTCCAACGGCTGGCGCATCACCATGTGCGAGAGCTGGGTCTGGAGCGACGGTCCCGGCAGCCCGAGCGGCAGTCAGATCGACGCGCAGGGCGTGCTCTGCCACGAGCTCGGCCACGCGCTCGGCCTCGGCCACTCGGCCGGTCCGTGCGGAACCTGCAATGACACCGCCTCGGGTCACACGACCATGTGCGCGTTCATCTGCAGCAACGGCGTCGCGGAGCGCACGATCCAGGCGGACGACCAGGCCGGCCTGCAGGCGGTCTACGGCGTGAAGCCGGCCGACAAGCCGGTCATCACGTCGCTGTCCGGCTCGATGAACGTCGGCGGCACGCTGACGATCAACGGCACCAACTTCGGCGCGACCTGCCACGTGAAGTTCACCGCGAACACGACGACGAACACGAACCCGATCCCGGGCGTGGTCTACAGCGTCGCGACCGCGGGCGGCGGCACGTCGGTCTCGGTCGTGATCCCGGCGACGGCGAAGGACGGCAACGTGTTCATTTGGAAGCCGAACGCCACCGCGGCGAACAGCCGCCTGTCGAACGGCTTCCCGATCGACATCGGCGCGGCCCCGCCGGCCGCCCCGACGATCTCGCTCGTGGCGCCGAACTCGATCGAGGCGATCGCCGGCGACTTGATCACGCTGACCGGCACCTCGTTCACCACCGCATCGGCCGTCACGGTCGGCGGCGGCGGCGTCTCGTTCGCGATCGTCGACGACACGCACATCACGTTCACGGCGCCGCAGCCCGCAGCGCTCGGTGGCGTGAACGTGACGGTGACGAACCCGACGGGCACCAGCGCGCCGGGCACGCTCACCTACACGCAGACGACGCCGGCCGAGTTGCGCGCCCCGCTCATCATCTTCCAGAACACGAACGCGACCTTCTCGTGGGGCGGCCCGCCGAACAACAACATGTTGTTCGCGGTCAACTTCAACGCGGCGACGTTCACCTACATGGGCAACTCGTTGCTCGTGCCGGCCATCCTCGCGAGCTTCGGCTCCTCGGGTGCATCCGGTGCGGGCTCGATCACGTTCCCGGTCGGCACCAACCCGTCGCCGGGCACTTTCGCCAGCACGCAGATCTGGTTCAACCCGCCCGCCACGAACATCGTGGTTCCCACGAACATCGGGACGACGCTGTTGAACTAGTCACCGCTTCGGGCCCTTCTTGAGACTCGGAGGCCGGCTCGTCCTTTCGAGGGCGACCGGCCTCCGGTCTTTTGGAACAGTCGCCAGAATGAAGCCGTGAACGCAATCTTCTCGTTCGTCGCCGGCGCGGCCGCGATGCCGCTCCTCTTCTGGCTCGTGCGACTCGTCGCCGAGACCTGCGAGTCCGCGGGCTCCGCACGCGCGGTCGCGGCGCTCGCGGTCGGCGCGGGCGCGCTCGCCGGCGCACTGGTGCGCGGGGCAGACTCCCGCGGCCGCCGATCGGTCGGCATCGCGCTCGTCCTGGTCGCGGTGTTCGGCTCGGCGTTGCTCGCGCCTTCGATCACCGGCGTAGGTCCCGCCGTCGCCGCACTGCCGCTCACGGTGTTCGCGCTCGGCGTCGCGTGGCTCGGCGGCGCCGTGCCCGTGTTCGCCGCGCTCTTGCTCGGCGCCGCCGCCGGCGGGTTCGCGTCCGCGGGGTGGGTCCTTCCGAAGACCGGATTCCTCGTGCCGCTCCTCGTCGCGGCGCCCGTGTTCGTCGGTGCGCGCCTTCTCTCGCGCGCGGCGCCGCCCGGAGTGCCGAACTCCGCGGGGTCGCTCTTCGAACTCGCCCTTGCGGGCCTCCTGCTCGGCGCCGGATCGGAACTGTTCCGGCCGTTCGCGCTGCAGCACGCGAGCGGCGGCGCGTTCAGCCACGCGGCGTTCCTCGCCGTCGCATTGGTCGGCATGGGCGCGGCGGCGATCGTCCCGCTGCCGCGCCCGGCGCCGGTCGCGTTGCGCATCGTCCTCGCCGTCGTCGGCATTGCCGCGCTCGCGTGGACGGCGCAGGTGCTCCGAAACATGGCGGATCCGCGCGGGCTCGAGCTGGCCCCGCTCGCGTCCGAGCCGGACTCGCGGCTCGCCGAGCTCGGGCGCTTCCGCGTGATCCTCGGCCTCGCCGCGGTCGGTGCAGGGCTGTGGTTGAAGCCCTTGTTCTCGGCTCCGCTCGCGCGTCGCGTCGCCGTGTTCTGCGTCGCGCTGTCCGCGGGCATCGCCGGCGCTCACGTCGCCATCGACGGCGTGCACGTGCCCGATTCGCTCTGGAGGCGGTGGGTTCGCGTGGCGCAGCGCGAGCGGTCGCTCGACGCGCTGCCGGCGCGCGACGGCGTCCTGCGCCTCGCGGGCGACCCAACTCTCGGCCAGGGCTCGCAGATCCTGATGTGGAACGGACGCGATGCCGCGCGGCCCGCGCAGTTCGACGCGCTTGCCAGCGAGGAGGTGCGCCTCGCGGGACGCCTCTCGAGCGGCGCGTCGCTGCTCCTCGCCGGCAACGCGCTCGCGCCGCACCGCGCGGCGCTCGCGGACACCGAGTTCGCGCAGGTGGACTTCGCCGCGACGCTCCCGGAGTTCGACGCCGAGAGCACGCGCGACGAGTCGCGCCGGTCGATCGTGAAGCCCACGGGCCGCTACGACGCGATCGTCTTGCTCGCGCCGACCGACCCGTCGTTCGAATCGAATCGCCTGCTGCACGCGGAGGCGCTCGACCGCGACGCGGCCGCGCTCGCGCCGGGCGGCGTGATGCTCGTGTGGGTCGACGTGAACGCGACGTCGCCCGACGCCGCGGCCGCGGTGGCGCGCGCGCTCGAGCGGCGGTTCGGACGCATCCGCACCTGGTTCGCGTGCGACGGCTGGGTCGGCCCGTACCTCGCGATCGAGGGCGGCGCGTTGCCTGCGCCGCGGGCCGACGCCGTGGGCTCGATCGCCGTCCCGCTCGACGCGCGCGTCGTCCTCTCGATCGGAGCGCGCACCGCGACGCTCCTCGACCCGGTCGCGGAGAACGCGGCGCCCACGCCGTTCACCCGGAAGACGGCCGGCGACTCGCGCTACCTGCGTGCGTTCGCAGCGGCGATCGAGCGCGGGGGGCAGCCCGGCGTCGCGGCGCTCTTCGACGCTCTCGCGGCGCACGCGGACGCGTACCTCGACCGCGTGTTCGTCGCGCACCCCGGCGAGCGCGACGTGATCCCGGCGGCGGAGGTCGACGCGCTCCTGCGCGCGATCGCGAACACGCCGCGCGATTCCGCGGACCGCGCAACGGTGATGGCGCAGGTGCGGCGCTTCGTGCTCGCGGCGTACGCGAAGCTCGAGTACGAGAAGCTCGACCGCGTCCTTTCCGTCGTGCTCTCCGAGTACCCCGAGGAGAACGCCTTCCACCTGATCGCCGGCAAGGCCGCGTTCGACCTGCTCGACGACGACACGGCCATCGACGAGCTGGAGACCGCCGTGCGCGGCGACAAGTCGCAGGTCGAGGCGTTCACGGTCCTCGGCCGCGCCTACACGCGCAAACGCGACTTCGCTTCCGCGCTCTCGGCGCTCGAGTCGGCGCGCGCTCTCGCGCCGGATCGGCTCGACGTCGCGCGCGCGCTCGGGATCGCGCTGGTCGAGGCGGGCCGCGGCGCGGAGGCCGTGCCGTACCTCGAGCGCGTGACTCTCGAGCTGCCGAACGACCACGAGGCGGCTGCCGCGCTGCAGCGCGCGCGGCCGTGAGCAGACGGCCTCGCGGCATGCGCTCCGTGCGCCGAACGCGTGTGCTCGGGGCGGCGATGCGGTAGCCTCTCGCGACTTCCACCCGAAGACCATGAAACTCCTCGACCGACTCGTCGCCCGCACGCTTCCGCTGGTTCCGAAGCCGCTCGTCCGGCACTTCGCGGACCGTTACATCGCGGGCGAGACGCTCGACGAGGCCGTCGCGGTGGTGCGCCGCTTGAACGCCGAGGGCGCGATGGCGACCGTCGACGTGCTCGGCGAGGACACGCTGCTCCGCTCCGACGCCGAAGGCACCGTCGCCGAGTACTCGGCGGTCCTCGACGCGATCCGACGCGAGAAGCTCGACTGCAACGTCTCGATCAAGCTCACGGCCTTCGGCTTGAAGTTCGACAAGGCGTTCTGCCTCGAGAACGTGCTGCGCCTGGTCGCGAAGGCGGAAGAGCTCGGCATCTTCGTGCGCATCGACATGGAGGACTCGAGCTGCACCACCGACACGCTCGAGATCTTCCACCGCGCGCGCGAGCGCCACGAGAACGTCGGCCCGGTGATCCAGGCCTACATGCGCCGCACGCCCGACGACGCGCGCCAGCTCCTCGGCGTCCCCGGCATCAACGTCCGCTTGTGCAAGGGCATCTACAACGAGCCCGCGACGGTGGCGTTCAAGGAGCGCGAGGAGATCCGCGTCGCGTTCCGCTCGGTGCTCGATCTCCTGCTCGACGGCGGCGCGTACGTCGGCATCGCGACGCACGACGACGTGCTGGTGGAGGCCGCGCAGAAAAAGCTCGCCGCGATCGGCCGCGAGCGCTCGCGCTACGAGTTCCAGATGCTGCTCGGCGTGCTGCCCGACCTGCGGCGGAAGATCATCGCCGCGGGCCATCGACTGCGCGTGTACGTGCCTTACGGCCGCAACTGGTACGGTTACTCGGTGCGCCGCCTGAAGGAGAACCCGCAGATGGCGGGGCACGTGCTGCGCAGCGTTTTCCGCAGGAAATGACGGGGCCGCGATGCGACGCAAGCTCCTGACGACTCTCATCGTCGCCGCGCTCGCCGCGGGCGGCTGGTTCGCGTGGTCGAAGCAGCGCGACGCCGCCGCGAACTCGACGGCCGCGTCGCAGCCGGCCGAGGTCAAACTCCCGCCGCCGAGCGCGCGGCTCTCCGACCTGCACCAGTCGCTCACCGCCGAACGGGATCGCCTGCTCGCGAAGCACGCCGAGGCGCGGTTCACTGCGATCGCCGAATACGTCGCGAGGTCGCCGGACGCACCCGACGTGTCGCGCGCGCTGCTCGAGCTGGTCGACCTCGGCGACGAGCTGTTCCGCTCCGCCGACGTCGTGAAGGACGCGGACCTCCTGCTCGCGCAGCCGCTCCCGCCCGCCGACAAAGTGCGGGTGCAGCTGCTCTCGGCCGAAGCTCTCGGCCGTCTCGGCCGCGTGCGCGAGGCGGAAGAGCGCTTCGCCGCCGTCGAGCAGGACCAAGACCCGAACCACGCCGTCGACGCGACGCTGCGCCACGCGGAGCTATTGATCAACGCGCGCGAGCCGAAGCGCGCGAAGGAGCTGTACCGGCAGTGCTCGGAGAAGCACGCGGACGCGGCGCTCACGAAGCACCTCGATCGCCTCCGCGACGACCTCGACCGCATCGGCGACGAATCCCCGGCGTTCGAACTGCAAGGCGTCGACGGCGCGCCCGTCACGCTCGAGCAGTACCGCGGCAAGGTCGTGCTGATCGAGTTCTGGTCGACGACGTGCGCGCACTCGCTCGCGGAGATGCCCGTGCTGAAGCGCGCGTACGAGAAGTGGCACGCGCGCGGGTTCGAGATCGTCGGCGTCAGCCTCGACACCGACGCGGCCAAGCTCGACGAGTTCGTGCGCGAGAACGGCCTCACGTGGCGGCACGTGCGCCTCGAGGACGGGTGGAAGGCGAAGGTCGTCGACCGCTTCGACGTGGCCGCGACGCCGACGAACGTCCTGATCGACCGCGCCGGCAGGATCGCGCGCGTCGACCTGCGCGGCCGCTCGCTCGGCAACGCGCTGGCGTTCGTGCTCGGAGAATGACCGTTGCGGGTGGCGGCGCCCCGCACGCGACTCGCGCCGAGCCCGACCGGGTCGCTGCATCTCGGCAACGCGCGCACGTTCCTCGTCAACTGGTTGATGGTGCGACAGGCGGGCGGCGCCGTCGTCCTGCGCATCGAGGACCTCGATCGCGCGCGCGTGAAGGAGGGCCGCGTCGCCGAGATGATCGCGGACCTCGAGTGGCTCGGCCTCGATTGGGACGAGGGGCCGATCGCGCAGAGCGATCGCGTGCCGCTGTACCAGGCCGCGTTCGACCGCCTGCGCGCCGAGGGGCGGATCTACCCGTGCGTGTGCACACGCAAGGAGATCGACGCCGCGGCGTCGGCACCGCACGCGGAGGACGAGGGGCCGCGCTACCCCGGGACGTGCCGCGGCCGCTTCCGCGACGAGCACGAGGCGACCAAAGTCCGCGGCCGGCCCCCCGCGTGGCGCTTCGCGGTGAAAGAAGGAGCGATCGCGTTCGACGATTGCTTCCTCGGGCGGGTCGAGATCGATCCGTCGAAGGTCGGCGGCGACTTCGTCGTGCGCTCGTTCGACGGGACGTTCGCATACCAGCTCGCGGTCGTCGTCGACGACGCGGCGATGGGGATCACGGAGGTCGTACGCGGCGACGACCTGGTCTCGTCCACGCCGCGCCAGCTCCTCCTGTTCGAAGCGCTCGGCGCGGTCGCACCGCGGTACACGCACCTGCCGCTGGTCGTCGACGCGCAGGGGCGGCGCCTTGCCAAGCGCTCCGGCGACACGGAGCTTTCGAGCCTGCGGCGCGGCGGGACGAGCGCGGGGGAAGTGCTGCGCCGACTCGCAGAGTGGTCGGGAATCGTCGCGTCGCTGAGCGTCGAGCGCGCGGCGGACCTCATCGCCGGGGTCGACCTCGCGCGCGTGCCACGCGGCAAGGTCGAACTCCGCTGACGATCAGGGTGCGAAGGCGGCGGTGCGTCGGCGCTTGCCGGCGCTCGCGCCCTGCCACGCGCAGAGCGGCCCGATCAGCGCGTACACCCAGCCCGCCATTCCCCACCGTAAGCCGATGCCGGAGATCGCGAGCGCCACGGACAGCGCGGCGACGACCACGAACACGAGGTGGAACTCGATCGAGAGCTTCGCTTCGAATCGTGCGGCGCCGGTGAGCGCGAGCCGCTTCATCGCGTGCAGGTGCAGCATCACGAAGCAGAGGAACACGCCGGCGAAGCCGAGTCCGTAGAGCGTGAACAGCAGTCCGAGGTCCGAGCCTTCGAATGCGTCGGGCGGCAGGGTCGACAGCGCCCCGCGCGAGATCCCCCAGCCGATGAACCCCGCCCACAGGAACTTCATCGGGTACACGTAGAACAAGACGAGGAAGAGGAGCAGGCCGTTCCACGCGACGGTGCCCGCGTCGGCGACGTGGTACTTCTTGAAGAACTCGTGGTGCATCCACCAGATCATCAGGAGGATCGCGAACGTGACGCCGAACGCGGCGAAGCCGCGCATGTGGCGCATCAGGTCGTGCCACGACTCCGGCAGCTTCTCGGACAACAGCAACAGCGCGGTCGCGAGCGCGAACACCGCGTCGCTGAACGCCTCGATGCGGAACGCCGGGCTCGGCCCGCCGGTCGGCTGCGGGGCGTCGCTCATTTCGGCTTCCCTCCCGTCACGCGGCGCAGCTCTTCCTCGAGGGCCTGGATCTTCGCTTCATATTCGGAGCGATGGCCGGCGACGATGTACAGCCCGGCGGTGGTGAGGAACACGGCGCCGAGCGCGGTGAGGAGCGCCGCCAGGAAACCCCACTTGATCCCGACGGGGATCGCGAGCCCGGCGAGCGCGAACAACCACGGCAGCCGCGCGCGATCACGTTCGAGACTCGCGAGGTTCGTGCGCGTCCACTCGATGTCGGTCTCGAGCTGCTTCTTCTGATCGACGGTCATCCTCGATACCTATGATCGCGGCGTGGCCACGACGCGCATCGCTCTCTGGTCCGGTCCACGCAATCTCTCCACCGCGCTGATGCGGTCGTTTTCCAACCGCACCGACACCGTGGTGGTCGACGAGCCGCTCTACGCGCACTACCTCTTGCGAACCGGCCGCCACCACCCCGGCGCCGCGGACGTCATCACGCACCACGAAGGCGACTGGCGCGTGATCGTGAAGCACCTCTCCGAGGCCGCACCCGACGGGAAGGCGGTGTTCTACCAGAAGCACATGGCGCATCACCTCCTGCCGCACGTCGACCGTGACTGGCTCTCGAAGGTCACGAACGCGTTCCTGATCCGCGACCCCGCGCTCGTCTTGAAGTCGCTCGTGAAGCAGCTCGAGGACGCCGATCTCGCCGACACCGGGCTGCCGCAGCAGGTGGAGATCTTCCGCCGCATGCAGGGCGAGACCGGCAAGACGCCGGCCGTCGTCGACGCGCACGACCTGCTGGCGGATCCTCCGGGAATGCTCTCCGCGTTGTGCGCCGCGCTCGGCATCCCGTTCGAGGAGCGCATGCTCTCGTGGCCGCCCGGCCCGCGGCCGGAGGACGGCGTGTGGGCGCCGCACTGGTACCAGAACGTGTGGAAGTCGACGGGCTTCACGCCGCTCGAGTCGTCGAGCGAGCCGCTGCCCGCGCACCTCGAGCCGCTGCTCGAGCGCTGCCGCCCCTTCTACGAGGAGCTGCACGCGCACCGGCTGCAGGTCGGCGTCGCGCAGGGAGTCTGACGGTGCTGCAGCGCTTCGATCCGAAGAACCGCGACATCGTCGTCACCGTCAACGGCAAGCTCGTGCATCGCGACCAGGCGGGCGTCAGCCCGTTCGACTCCGCGGTTCAGGGCGGCGACGCGGTGTGGGAAGGCCTGCGCGTCTACTCGGGAAAGATCTTCAAGCTCGACGAGCACCTCGCGCGGCTCGAGAGCTCCGCGAAGGCACTCGCGTTCGAGAAGATCCCGACCCGCGAGGAGATCACGCGCGAGATCCGCCGCACCCTCGAAGCGAATTCGATGAAGGACGGCGTGCACATCCGCCTCACTCTCACGCGCGGCGTGAAGGTCACCTCGGGGATGGATCCGCGGCTGAACCAGTCCGGCCCGACGATGATCGTGCTCGCCGAGCACAAGCCGCCGGTGTACGGGACCTCGAGTGCTGGGGGCATCTCGCTCGTCACGGCGTCGGTGCGACGCTTCCCGCCCGATTGCCTCGACCCGAAGATCCACCACGCGAACCTGATCCAGTCGATCCTCGCGAAGATCGAGGCGAACGTCGCGGGCGCGGACGACGCGCTGATGCTCGACGTGCGCGGCTTCGTCGCGGAGACCAACGCGACGCACGTGTTCGTCGTGAAGGACGGCGAGGTCACGACGCCGCGCACCGTCGCGTGCCCCGAGGGCATCACGCGCGCGACCGTCCTCGAGATCTGCGCCGCGGCGAAGATCCCGCACGCGGAGCGCGATCTCTCGACGACCGAGGTCTATCGCGCCGACGAGGTGTTCTGCACCGGCACCATGGGCGAGCTCGCGCCCGTGACGAAGGTCGACGGCCGCACGATCGGCGACGGCAAGCCCGGCGCGGTGACCGCGCGGCTCACCGCGCTGTTCAAAGAGCGCACGAAACTCGAAGGCACGCCGGTCATCTGATCGGCACGAACCCGGAGTGACACCATGATCGACCTGTCGCACATGAAGCGCATGCGCAAGATGAACGACCTCGCCCCCGCGGCGTGGAAGAGCTTCGTCGAGTTCGACAAGGCGGCGTTCGCCGACGGCGCGCTGCCCGCGAAGACGAAGGAGCTGATCGCGCTCGGCGTCGCGCTGACGACGCAGTGCCTCTACTGCCTCGAGATCCACAAGAAGAAGGCGCTCGAGAAGGGCGTCACCGAAGCGGAGATCGCCGAGGCGGCGATGGTCGCCGCGGTGATGCGCGCCGGCGGGGCGGTCGCCCACACGGGGCACCTGCTCTCCGACTGACGCGCGCGCCGCGACGAAGCCCCGGGGGGCTCGATCAGGCGAACGCGCGCAGCACGAGCGACTCCTGCTCGGCGGCGTGGCGCTTGTAGCTGCCGGTGGCGGGCGACGCGTTGGCGGCGCGGCCGGCGTAGGCCACGGACAGACCGAGGCCGAGGAAGCGCTGCAGCACGTAGCTCCACGCTCCCATGTTCTTCGGCTCTTCCTGCACCCACACGACCGACGCGCCCGGATGGCGCGCGACCTCGGCGAGGATCTCGTCCTTGGGGAACGGGTAGAGCTGCTCCAAGCGCGCGATCGCGACGTCGGTGCGGCCCGTCTTCTCGGCGTGCTCCGCGAGGTCGTAGAACAGCTTGCCGCTGCAGAACAGAAGGCGCGACGCGCCGCCCGGGTGCGCAGCGGGGATCAGCTCGCGGAAGCGGCCGCTCGAGAAGTCGGCGATCGGGGACGCCGCGCGCTTGTCGCGCAGGAGGCTCTTCGGGGTGAACACGACGAGCGGGCGCTTGTCGGTCGGCACCGGTGCGCCGCCGTGGCGGCGCAGGAGGTGGAAGTACTGCGCCGACGTGGTGCAGTTCGCGATGGTGAGGTTGCCGTGCGACGCGAGCGTGAGGAAGCGCTCGATGCGTGCGCTCGAGTGTTCCGGCCCCTGGCCGTCGTAGCCGTGGGGGAGCAAGAGCACGACGCCGCTCTTCAGCTCCCACTTCGACTCGCCGCTCGCGATGAACTGGTCGATCGGGATCTGCGCGCCGTTCACGAAGTCGCCGAACTGCGCCTCCCAGATCGTGAGCGTGCGCGGGCGCGCGACCGAGTAGCCGTACTCGAACGCGAGCGCGGCTTCTTCGGAGAGGAAGGAGTCGTACACCTCGAACGTCGTCGCGCGACCATCCTGCGACGAGTGCGTGGCCGCGGCCGCGAGCACCGCGAGCGGGACGTAGTCCTTCTCGGTCACCTGGCAGCGGATCACGGCGTGTCGCTGGCTGAACGTGCCACGGCCCGAGTCCTGGCCGTTGATGCGGATGGGGACGCCGGACTCGACGAGCGCGCCGAATGCGAGCGCCTCGGCGCAGCCCCAGTCGACGTCCTGCTCGCCGCGCACCATCGCCTCGCGGCGCCGCAGTTGGCGCAGGAGGTTCGGGTGCACGACATGTCCTTCGGGGATCGCGTTGCTGCGGTCGACGATCGACACGAGGGCATCGGTCGCGACGCCGGTTTCCGGTGACGTCTGCACGACGAAGTCCTTCGGGTCGTCGTCGGTGAGGTCGACCAGCGCCTCGAGCGGCAATTCGGCCGGCGGCGCTTCTTGGTGGAAGTGGTCGAGCGCCTGCCGCAGCTCTTCGTTGAAGCGCTGGCCGATGGACTCGGCTTCCGCGAGCGTGAGCTGGCCGCGGCGGATCAGGAGCTGCGTGTAGTTCTCGCGCGGCGTCGGGTGGTTCGCGATCTTCCGGTACAGCGCGGGCTGCGTGTAGGCCGGCTCGTCGCCTTCGTTGTGTCCCCAGCGCCGGTAGCAGACGAGGTCGATGACGGAGTCCTGGTGGAAGTGGCGCTGGTAGTCGAGCGCGACGTGCACCGCCTTCAGCACCGACTCCGGGTAGTCGCCGTTCGCGTGCAGGATCGGCGCCTCGATGCCCTTCGCGAGGTCGGAGCAGTACCACGTCGACTTCAGGTCCTTCGGGCTCGCGGTGAAGCCGATCTGGTTGTTGACGATGAGGTGCACGGTGCCGCCGCACGTGTTCGCGCGGAGGTTCGACATGTTCAGCGTCTCGGCCACGACGCCCTGGCCGGTGAACGCCGCGTCGCCGTGGATGAGGATGGAGAGCACGCGCTCGCGCTTCGCGTCGCCGAGCTCGTCCTGCCACGCGCGCGTCATGCCGCACACGACGGGGTCGACCGCTTCGAGGTGGCTCGGGTTCGCCGACAGGATGACCTCGACGCGCTTGCCGTTGGCCGTGACGTAGGCGCCTTTTTGCCCGAGGTGGTACTTCACGTCGCCGGAGCCTTCGGTCGAGCGCGGCAGGACCGCGCCCTCGAACTCCGCGAAGATCTGCTCGTGCGATTTGTTGAGGATGTTCGCGAGCACGTTCAGTCGCCCGCGGTGCGCCATGCCGATGACGACCAGCTCGACGCCGGAGTCGGCCGCGCGCTCGATGATCTCGGCGAGCGCGGGGATCAGCGAGTCGGCGCCCTCGAGCGAGAAGCGCTTGTTGCCGACGTAGCGCGTGTGCAGGAAGCGCTCGAAATTCTCGGCGCGGTACAGGCTCTCGAGCACGCGCAGGCGCGCGGGTGGGGCAAACACCTGCTCGTTGCGACGCAGCTCGACGCGGTCGCGCAGCCAGTCTCGGCGCGCGCGGTTCGCGATGTGCATGTACTCGATGGTCCAGCGCCGGCAGTAGGTGTCGGCGAGCACCGAGAGGATGTCGCGCAGCGGGAGCGACTCCTTGCCGTCGAGGCCGCCGGTCAGGAACTCGCGGTCGAGGTCCCACAGCGTGAAGCCGTAGAACGACGGGTCGAGCGACGGCAGCAGGTCGGGCTTGTACTCGAGCGGGTCGAGGTCGGCGATGCGGCAGCCGCGCGTGCGGTACGCGTCGATCAGGGCGCCGATCTTCGCCTGCTTCGCGGCGTGGTCGGACTCGCGGCCGCGCGGTGGACGAGCGTCGATCGCCGGCTTCACCGGCTGCCACGGCACGCGCATGGTGCGGAAGATCTCGTCGTAGAAACCGTCCTCGCCCTGCAAGAGCGCGTCGAGTCGTTGCAGCAGGAGCCCCGACTCCGCGCCCTGGATGACGCGGTGGTCATAGGTGCTCGTGACGGTCATCACGGGACCGATCGCGAGCTCCGCGAGCGTGGCTTCCGCCATGCCTTCCGCGTGCGTCGGGATGCCGATCGCGCCGGTCGCGATGATCAGGCCCTGGCCTTCCATCAGGCGCGGCACGCTCGCGTGCGTGCCGATGCCGCCCGGGTTCGAGAGCGATGCGGTGGTGCCCTGGAAGTCGGACGCCGCGAGTTGTCCCTTGCGTGCGCGCGCGACGAGGTCTTCGTACTGGCGGTGGAACTCGCGGAAGCCCAGCGTCTCGGCGCGCTTCAGGTTGGGGACGACGAGCGAGCGGCCCTTCGGCGTCTCGAGGTCGATCGCGAGGCCGAGGTTCACGTGCGCCGGCGTGATCTTCACCGGGTGGCCGTCCCTCTCCGCGAAGAAGCACTGCATCCACGCGCGCTCCTTCAGCGCGCGCACCAGCGCGAACGCGATCAGGTGCGTGTAGCTCGCCTTGCCGAGCGCGCGGACCTGCATGTGACCGTTCAGGATGCGGCGGTTCTCGTGCAGCACCTTCACGGCGATCGTGCGCACCGAAGTCGCCGTTGG